>JAJAYX010000205.1 GCA_026785985.1 Rudanella sp.
GGGGCACAAAAAAAATGGGGTAATTGGGACTCATCAGCAGAGTTACCCAATTACCCCATTTGTCTGTATTACTGCCTGATAACCTTCACTGTTTTCGACTGGGTAGGCGTAGAGATATTCAGCAAATACATACCCGCTGACCCTAACCGAAGCGATTGCCGATCTACCGACGGGGCTGTTTCAGTTTGTCTTTCCGTCAGCAAGCGACCTGTCAAGTCCCGAATCTGGTAGCTGATTGGTTTACCCTCAGCACCCCGAACTTCAATCGAGACTGATTCGCCCGTCGTCGGATTGCCCAGCACAGTTACCTCTAAAGCAGGAGCCGTTTCGGAAGTGGCTACCCGGCCACGAATACAAAGGATTACTAAATCGAACGTGATGCTAACCGTAACGCCGTTTTGGGTGGCATAAAGAATCAACGGCTTGGGGTCGAACCGAATACCCGCTTCCACTATGCCGGTGACACTTTGAGGAGAACTCCGGGTGACACCCGGTGTGAAGAACGTGATGGCTGACCCATCACCGCCGGCAGTTTGCAGGGTTATAGCTCCCGTCTGGCAATTATAGGCCGGTGCCAGAATTCTGAAGGTTGTTGGGGTGGCGGTGGTAGACGATGGCGGATCGGTGGTTTTTGAATCGCAGTTGGCTACCACCGGAATGAGCGTCACCCCCGAACAACCCGTCAGCGGACTGGTGGTGACGAGTGTGTAGGTGCCTGCCTGCGTGACTGTGGCTGTTCCACTGGTATTGGCGGTAGCAAAACCACCCGGCCCGGTGAAGCGGAAATTATTCCCCGTATTAATATTCGTCAGGGTAACGCTGCCACCAGTACAGCCAATGGTACCCGATTGGGTGATACTGACAAATGGTGCTGTCGTAATGCTAAACACCTCGGTTACTGCCGTTGCCGAGCAACCGGGAAGGCCCGTTACTGTTAGTAGATATTTGCCGGGTTGATTGATCGTAACACTGGTGGCCGAGCCAAACTGTGAAATTCCCGGACCATTGAAAGCAAATACACTGCCTGTTCCGGCCGCCACCAGGGTCGCACTGGTGGCCGCACAACTGATCTGATTAGAAGCAACCAACGAAGCAACCGACGTATTGGGGGTAAAACCAACTGTGGTGCTGGCAATGCCGGTGCAACCATTTTCGCCGATCAGCAAAACCGAATAAACACCCGGTGCATTGATGGTCATGGAATTGGCACTGGTAGCCCTGAACAGACCCGGTCCTGAGAAATAATAGTCCCGATTGCCCGATGGCCCCGTAAGCGTAACGACAGGAACGGTGCAGGACAAAACATTATTGGCAAACAAAAAAGCTTGTGGACCTGCCGTGTTACTTACTACGGTGGTTGTTAATGTTGTTCGGCAACCATTGGAACCGGTGAAAATAACGGAATAAGTCCCCTCAGAATTGACGGTGACTGAACCGGTTTGGCTGGCCTGAAGAAGACCATTACCGCCAAAAATGTACAGAGAGCCGGGAGCCGCGCCAGTAGCCGACAAACTGACCACATTGTTGCTACAGCTAATCTGGCCTATTTGCTGAATAGTGCCCGCAGGAGCTGAAGTATTGCTGAAAACAGTGGTGGAAACAACGGCCGTACAGCCATTTAGCCCTGAAATAAAGGCGGAATAAGTTCCTGCCTGATTCACCACAATCTGATTGTTAATCCCTGATTGTGTTACGCCCGGCCCTGTAAACGAATAGTTGGTTCCGCCTGGACTGGCTACCAGCGAAACCGAGGTTGTTAAACAGGTCAATAATGTGCTGCTAGCCACTAAACTGGCATTAGGAATAGCGGTGCCAACGGAAACACTGAATGCCAGCGAACGCGAACAGCCTGCACTCGTTGCCGTGAGCGAATAGGAACCTGGTTGAAACAGTGTGAACGTACCTGTTGTACTTGATTGTGGAAATGTGACCGTACTGCCCAATAAATAGCTGGTGCCGCCTGTTGCCGTGATTGTTGTGGGGGCCGAACCACACAACACCGGGCTACCCAACACCGTGAGGTCGGGAATGGGGTTTACCGTTACGACCACTACACCGCCAACCGGCAGGGCTAACCCGTTGGCACCCGCCAGCGAAATAAGTGTGTAGGTGGTGGTAGCATTGGGGGTGACCACAATACCATTTCCACTCGTGTAGCTCGTTACCGTAGTGTTCACAACACCCGTGCTGCTACTGCCCGAACTGGTGTAAACAAGCGTGTATGGGCCGATACCATTGGTAACCCCTACATTCAGGGTGGCCGACTGCCCGGCGCAAATGGTAGTAGTGCCTACCAGACTGCCCCCTGGCACTGTAACGCTGGCTGTGGCCGTTATTGTTTGGCTGGCCACAGCGGCTATTGTTCCGCTTGCGGGGGCACCCGTGTCGCGGGCTGTCAGCGTGAACGTGTGAACGCCGGGAATCAGGCTGGCGACCGTAGCCGACGAACTACCGTTTGCCGTGATGGCACCCGGTCCGTTGAACGTGTAGCTGTAAGGAGGGATGCCGCCCCGCACCGTAGCCGACAGACTGGTGCCGTTAGTAGCCGTCAGCAGGGTTGGTGTAGCTGTGAAGGTGGCCGACAACGCACTGGGGACAGTGGTCTGAGCCAGGGCGAATGACCCTGAGATCAGGATGATACAAAACCAGTTAAGACTGCGTTTAATCAGTGTGTATGGCCGGGCAAATGTAGATGTAAGCATGACGAGGGTTCATAATCAGCGCAATATAAACACATACTCTGAAAAGCGGTTTATCAGTTTATTAAATTGCCATAAACTTGATTTTGTGGTCATTTTAGTAGTACAGGGGTGGGAATCTTTTGGATTGTGGCTAGTTTCAGCTTTTTTTGTAGCATAACTTCCTATGAAGCATCTACTCACGTTTCTGTTTACTTTTTGGTGGGTTTGGTCGGTTGCCCAGTCAACAGATTACAACCCAAACCGGCAGTTCACCCCCAATGAACTGCGACAGGATTTTGATGCCCTGCAACGGGCATTAACCGAACTACACCCCGGCTTATACCGGTATAATACGCCCGATAGTTTAGCCGCTTTGTATGGTCAGATAATGGCTAAGATGAATCAGCCCATGCGCGATGTTGCCTTCGGACTGACCATTCGCCCCTACATTGGACAGATTCGGTGCGCCCATACCAGCCTGACCAATTCTAAAGAACGGCAACGATACCTGAAGCAACTCCGTCAGCCTCCGCTGCCTATTTCAGTACTGGTGAAAGGCGAACGAATGTTTGTGGCCACGCGACCCCTGCAAACAACCGGAGTGGCGGCCTTTGAAGAAGTTACCAGCCTCGACAATCACACAGCCGTTGACCTAATCCGGCAGTTCAGGCCAATGGTTTGGGGGGATGGCTACACCAAAACCGCCCAGGATGGCATGCTGTCGGTGGTGTTCCCGGCCTTTTATCGGGCCACTTTTGGATTCAGTGACACGTTAACGGTTGGTCTGAGTGATTCGAGCGGACGAACCAGAACTGTGGCCATTTTGGTGCGGCCAATGTCGGCCCGCCGGTTGGCCCGCAATGCAAAGGCCGACACAATTCGGCGGCAAAAACTGGCCCTGCCTACCCGCACCGTGCTCGACCGGCGGGGAATGCGCCTGTCGGTTGTCAGGCAGGATTCGGCCGTTGCCGTGCTGAAACTGGAGCGGTTCGGCGATGGTTCGATGCGCCGGTCGTTTGCCGCCGTTTTTGATGAAATCAAACGACGCAATATTCGGCAACTGGTGATCGACGTGCGCGGCAACCTGGGGGGCAGTGCGCAAACCTGCCGCGATCTGCTGCGTTACGTGGCCGACCGCCCGTTCATATTCTGGGATTCTACGGTGGCCAATCAGCGTAATGCCCGGGTGGAGGGAGCCAAAACCTGGATCAGTGGCCCCTTTGCCTATATTGATCTGCATTTCCGGCTTCGACGCGATACCAACGGGAACCTGCAACTGCCCACCTATCGCCGAATTACGCACCCGCGCAAAACTAACCGCTTCGATGGCCCTATTCTGATTTTGACCGATGGGATGTCGTTTTCGGCAGCAGCCATTTTTCCGGCACTGGCCCGGCAGTTCAACCCCAACGTTAAAATTGTGGGTCGCGAAACGGGTGGCGGGGCTTTCGGGTGCAATGCCGGGCAAAGTTTTTTTGTGGAGCTGCCCAACACCCGGATGATCGTAAAAATTCCGGCCTATCGCATCCGGCTGCCGTTGCCGGGCCGCGATACTGGGCGGGGTGTATTACCCGATTACCCGGTTGACTATTCGCTGGATGATCTCAGACAGGGGCGCGACAAAGACCTGGAACAAGTTAAAGCCCTCCTGTTCACAACCGGGAAGCCGGGCGAGACCGTCCCGTAGCCTAACATTTTGTCGATGGATAGCGATGCTTCTTTGGGGATATGATACTTTTAAGAATCAAGTCCATTTTCTGAGACCTTAATTCCAAAAATCACCGAACTATTGAGTGAAGCCATCCATCGGAACGAATTGATAGTCCGGGTATTAGTTGTAGATTGCGGCTTACATTTTCTACACTTTGCTGGCTAATGGATACGATTCCGCTTAACATCCTTTTGGCCGACGACGATGAAGACGATTGTCTTTTTTTTAAACAGGCCTTAGCTGAGTTGCCCGTAGATTCCACCCTGACCACAGTATATGATGGTGAGGAACTCATGCGTTTCCTCACAAAAAAGTCAGCATCTCTTCCACAAGTATTATTTCTTGACCTCAATATGCCGCGTAAGAACGGTTTGGAGTGTTTGTCGGAAATAAAGCAGGACAAAAACCTTCGCCAACTCCCTGTTATTATACTATCAACCTCGTTTGATCAGGAAATGGCTAATCTGCTCTATACGAACGGAGTACATTACTGTATTCAAAAACCGTCTGGATTTGACAAACTCAGACAGGTGATCGAGCAGGTGCTTGACCTGGTGGCCAACACTGATTTTGCCCGGCCAATTCAGAAAAACTTTTTTCTCGAAGGGAAGTCAAAAACACGTATACCATGAAAACAGGTGGAAAGACCCTGTCATCCAATCTGTTTCCGGTGGTGGGTGTTGGTGCATCGGCAGGAGGGTTAGAGGCCTTCAAAAAACTGCTCGCAGCCATTCCCGAACGCTCAGGCATGGCCTGGGTGCTGGTGCAGCATTTGTCGCCGACACACGAAAGCGTGCTGCCCGAGCTGTTGCAAAAAGTTACGACCATCCCCGTTCTGGAAATATCAGATGATATTAAAGTAGAGCCTGACCACATTTATATTCTGCCCAGCAATAAAATGATGGTGGCCAACGATGGTGTGCTGGAACTGAGTCCGCGTTCCACCAAAAAAGGGGAACCCAACCTACCCATCGACCTGTTTTTTGCGTCGTTAGCCGAGATACACCAAAATGAAGCTATCGGCGTGGTATTATCCGGCACGGGCAGCGATGGCACCAAGGGCCTGAAAGCCATAAAAGATCATGGGGGCATGACGCTGGCACAAAACGAAGTCTCGGCGGCTTATGATGGAATGCCCACCAGTGCGGTTTATGCCGGGGTGGTCGATTTTGTGCTTGCGCCCGAAGATATGCCCCAAAAACTGTTGGTATTAACCACGATTATCCACAAAAATGGGGGTGGTGCCGAATCACCACCAGAGCAGGCCAACGACGTATTCCGGCAAATGTTGTCGTTACTGCGCATCCGCAAAGGGACCGACTTCACCTACTACAAACAAACCACCATTCACCGGCGAATTCTGCGCCGAATGGCGATCAACAAGAACGAACAACCGGCTGATTATCTGGCCTATCTACGACAAAACAAACCGGAGCAGGATGCGCTTTATCAGGATCTGCTGATTCCGGTCACATCCTTTTTTCGTGATTCAAAGACGTTTACTGCCTTGTGCGAGACGATTTTTCCGCTCCTCGTACAAAACAAAACCCCCGGCGAACCCGTCCGGGTGTGGGTGGCGGGTTGCAGCACCGGCGAAGAAGCCTACTCGATGGCGATATGCTTCAACGAGTTTTTGGGCGATAATAAGGGACGGATTCAACTGTTTGCCACCGACCTGAGCGAACCCGCTATTATTAAAGCCCGCAGTGGTATTTACACCAAAACCGAACTTGAGGGCGTGTCACCCCAGCGGCTCCAGACGTATTTTGCCAAAAGCGGCAGTAATTATCTGGTAAACAAGCAAGTGCGGGATATGTGTGTGTTTGCTCACCACAATTTTTTGAAAGACCCGCCTTTTGGTAAAATGGATTTTGTGAGTTGCCGGAATGTGCTGATCTACATGGAGCCTTACCTCCAAAAAAAGGCGCTCACCACCTTCCATTATTCCCTGAACGCCAACGGATTTCTGTTGTTGGGCAAATCGGAAACCATCGGTGGGGTACCCGATCTGTTTACGTCGGTGGCCAAAACCGAAAAACTATTTAGTCGCAAAAATGTACCCGGTCGGTTTATGCTGATGGCTAGTGTTCAGGGGGAACAAGCCACCAACTCGACCAATGCCAATCCCAAAACAGAATTGATGCGGACTGACTTTCAGAAAACGGCCGACGATATTATTTTAAGCAAATATACGCCGGTTGGTGTGGTGGTGAATGAGGCCCTCGACATTGTGCATTTTCGGGGTAGTACCGGTAATTTTCTGGAGCAGTTATCGGGCAAACCCACGCATAATTTGTTGCAGATGGCCAAACACGGTCTGTCTTTTGAGCTACGCAACATTTTGCATAAAGCGAAGAAAAAGAAAACAACGGTCATAAAAGCAACCATTCCGGTTCAGGTAAATGGCAACCTCCGTACCGTTACTATTGAAGCCATTCCGTTGCCCAACACCATTGAACCGCATTACCTGGTTCTTTTTCATGAGACCAACGCAACGGGCAACGAGCAACCAGCCATTGGCTCCCCCAAAGGAAAATCAACCTCAAAAAAAGACGGTAAAGACCTTCGTATTCACCAGTTAGAGCAGGAACTGGCCCAAACGCGGGAAGATATGCGGAGTATTACCGAAGATCAGGAAGCCATAAACGAAGAACTTCAAAGTACCAACGAAGAGCTGTTGAGCGGCATCGAAGAGTTGCAAAGCCTGAACGAAGAACTCGAAACCAGCAAAGAAGAACTCCAAAGCACCAATGAAGAACTACTGGTGGTGAACCAGGAAATGATTGGCCTGAATGAGCAGACGACAAGATCCCGCGATTATGCCGAAGCCGTTATCGGCAACATCCGCGAACCACTATTAGTGCTTGACTCAAGCCTGCGCGTAAAAACGGCAAACAGTACTTTTTATAAAGCATTCCAGGTAAATGAACAGGAAACAGAAGGTGTTTTGATTTATGACCTCGGCAACAAGCAATGGAATATCCCGGAACTTCGCCTGTTGCTTGAGAAAATTCTGCCCGAAAAATCAGTCTTCAACGATTTTGAATTAACGCATACGTTCTCCACTATTGGCGAGCGGGTTATGCTGCTGAATGCCCGTGAGTTACTTAGTAAAAACAGTTCGGAAGAATTGATCCTGCTGTCTATTGAAGATGTTACTGAAAAATCGAGAGCACTGGAAAAAGAAAGGCTGGCCGAAAAACGATTTCAGTTTATTGCCGATGCCATGCCGCAAAAAGTATGGACTGCCGATGCCGCCGGACAGTTGACGTATGTCAATCAAAGCTGGCTTACCTATTCAGGATTCCCGATAGAGGATCTGAAAGGTTGGGGAGGAGAAAAAGTAATCCATGCCGACGATCTGGAAGAAACGGTAAAACGCTGGCAGCATTCGATGAATACAGGTACTGATTTTGACCTGGAAAACAGAATTCTCAACGTGGATGAAGGGTATAAATGGCACCTGAGCCGGGGATCGGCGCAAAAAGATGATAAAGGAAACGTGTATATGTGGATAGGCACGAACACGGAGATTGATAAGCAAAAAAAGCAAAAGACAGTGTTGGAGGCAGCCGTTGTTCAACGCACTCACGAACTACAGCAAGCCAACGAAACATTGATCGGGAAAAATGCGGATCTGGATCACATGAATAAAGAACTGGAATCATTCACGTATATATCGAGCCACGATTTACAGGAACCACTGCGTAAAATTCAAACGCTGGCCAATCGAATTCTTGAAAAAGAAAGCGGAAACCTAACCGACAACGGCAAAGATTATTTTGCGCGGATGCAGTCGGCAGCCGCCCGGATGCAGCAACTGATTCAGGATTTGCTCGCCTTTTCGCGGGTAAACACGACAGAACGAGTCTTTGACAAGACTGATCTCAACCTACTTACTAAGGACGTACTGAGCGAACTTGAGGAAACTATTCAGGAAAAACACGCCACTGTCGATGTCGTCGGTCTTGGTTCGGCCAACGTCATTGTGTTTCAGTTTCGGCAACTCATGCACAATCTCATTGGCAATGCCCTTAAATTTTCGGATGCGGCCATTCCACCACACATCACGATCAGTAGTAACCTATTGACGGGAAGGCAGTTGTATAATAAAAGCCTGTTGCCCGACAAAACCTATTGCCACATTACCGTTGCCGACAACGGCATTGGCTTTGATCCCCAATACAGCGAACGGATATTCGGTGTTTTTCAGCGTCTACATGGCCGGGACCATTATAAGGGCACCGGTATTGGCCTGGCGATCGTGAAAAAGATAGTTGAGAATCATTACGGCTTCATCACAGCTACCAGTGAATTAGGCAAAGGAACACGATTTGATATGTATTTTCCGGTTAATTGATCCGTTACGCGAATGACGCCAAATTAAATTCTTCCGTTACGCCCCATTCGGCTCTGACATCGGCACCAGATTTCCGCCCCAATACCAGTTCATAAAACCCGTTTCGCTTGCATTGGCGGGCTGACCCGGCATTTTCCGGCCAATCAGCCAGGACTCCGAAAGCCCGATAGAGGTAGCTCGTTCGGTCAGAACTTTTAAATCATGGGGCGTTGCGGTTTCTTTTACCTCGATAGCCGTCGTTCCATTCAGGATAAAATCAATTTCCTGTCCGCTCCGGCGTTGGTAATAACGCACATCGCCCAGATGCGCCAACTGAACGGCAATGGCATTTTCAAACTGTTGCCCACTGCTCACCTGCCCCAGAACCATCAGCAGGCCCGTATCGGCCAGATATACCTTTTTCTGCAGCGAAATTTCCCGGTCTTTGTTGGTCGTAAACGCCGGTATGCGTTTGATAAAGTAGGTATAGTCAAACAGGTTCAGATAGTCGGTTAGTTTGTTGCGATTGATGCCGAGGATACTGCCGAGTTTCGATACGTCGAGCCGGCTGCCGGTGTGGGCGGCCAATAGCTGGCAAAGTCGGTAAAGGTCGTCGCTGACGCTGAAGTCAGCGAGCAGTTTGATGTCTAACTCAATGTAGGCATTAACAATGTCTTTCAGAAAAGCCCGTTTATCGTCCTGCGTTTCGGCCTGCACCACTTCCGGGAAACCACCAAACTGGATAAACTCCTCGTAATCAGCCCTAAATAGCGCGTAAGCTGTCAAGTTAACGGATTGTTGAGCCACCGCCTGATATTGCATCGGCTGAAACCCCCTGAACAGCAAATACTCACCAAAATCGAGCGGGTATAACTCAAAAATGCGTTTTCGTCCGGCTAAACTTTCGGTGAAATGGTTTTTAAGGTAATACGAACTGGAGCCGGTCAGTATAAACTTGATTGGGTACGTATCGTACAGGTATTTGACCACACTGGGAATATTGGCCACTAACTGCACTTCGTCGAGGGCTAAAACGGCTGGTTTATCGAGATCAAGGCCAAGCGTCCGAAGCCCCGTTTCAATGTCGCCATAATGACTTTGGTTGAACAGAAGCCGGTTTTCCGCTTTCTCTAAATCCAAATAAAGTTTGTTGGTATGCGCTATCTGCGCAAGCAGGAACCGGGCGGCTGTTGTCTTCCCGACCCGCCGTAAACCCGTGATAACGGTAGCCTGCCGTTTAGGAAGATGAGCCACAAGGGCTTTATATGCACTTCGTTCTATCATTTCGCATTACTATTAGCACGAAAATAATGCAAATAGTAATACGAAATGATAGAACGGCAATTTTTCAGTTAGGTATGCTTCCCCGAATTATCCTCCTGCTACTGCAATGCCGCCACGCCCGGCAATGTTTTGCCTTCCATATATTCGAGCAAGGCACCGCCCCCTGTTGATACATAGCTGACGCGGTCGCCGTAGCCTGCCTGATTGATGGCCGAGGCCGAATCGCCCCCGCCGATGAGCGAAAAGGCCCCGTTTTCTTCGGTCGCTTTCACCACGGCTTTGGCAATGGCGTTGGTGCCGGTGGCAAAGTTCTCGAACTCGAAAACGCCCATCGGACCGTTCCAGAGAATGGTTTTGGAGTTGGCCACTACGGCCTCGAAAATGGTAACCGATTCGGGGCCAATATCCAGCCCTTGCCAACCGTCGGGAATCTCGCCCGTGGCAACGATCTGGCGGTTGGCATCGTTCGAGAACGAGTCGGCGCAGACGTTATCAACGGGCATAATGATGCTCACACCCTTCTCTTTGGCCTTTTTCAGAATTTCCAGGGCCAGCTCCTGCTTGTCGGCTTCGAGCAACGACTTGCCAATTTTGCCACCCTGTGCTTTGGTAAACGTGTAGGTCATGCCGCCCCCAATGATGAGGTTATCGACCGTGTCGAGCAGGCGTTCGATGATCAGGATTTTGTCCGAAATTTTGGCTCCACCCATGATGGCCGTAAAAGGCCGTTCGGCATGGTTCAGAATTTTGTCGGCGTTTTCGATCTCGGCCAGCATTACATAGCCGCACACCCGATCCTGAAAAAACTGCCCCACAACGGCTGTGCTGGCGTGGGCGCGGTGAGCCGTCCCGAAGGCATCGTTTACCCAAACATCGCCCAGTTTCGAGAGTTTTTCGGCAAACCCAGCATCACCTTTTTCTTCTTCTTTGTAGAAACGAAGGTTTTCGAGCAACAGAATCTCACCCGGTTGCAGGGCTGCTGCCGCGTCGATAGCCGATTGCCCAATGCAGTCGTCGGCAAATTTCACCTCGCGGCCAAATGTTTCCGACAGCGTTGGTAACAGATGCCGGAGCGAATAGTTGTCCGTTGGACCATCTTTCGGGCGGCCCAGGTGCGACATCAGAATGGCCGACCCACCGTCGTTCAAAATTTTAGTGATGGTTGGGATGGTCGCTTTGATGCGCGTATAGTCGGTGATGGTTAAATGCGCATCGAGCGGGACATTGAAATCCACACGAACGAGGGCTTTCTTGCCGGCAAAATTATAGGAGTCAACAGTTTTCATGCGAGAATATTGAGTGATTGAGCGATTGAGTGGCGCACGACCGCGTTACCCTGCAAAATTGGCATAAAAAATCACGCCTACTACCTTGAATTAGAAAAGGTCAACTTTGTCCCGGAATAAAACTAACTAACGTACCTCAAGTACCTAATCCCCCACTAATCTGATGCCTGCCCGTTCCCAACTTTCTGCGTTGCTTGTTTTATTACTGCTTATCGGTTTTTCTGTCTGGACAATCTGGGCCATGCAACCGCCCGCCCCCCTGCCTGGCAACGCCCCCGAAGCGGAATTTTCGGCCACGCGGGCTTTTGCTCATGTACGCGAAATTGGCCGCGAACCCCATGCGATGGGTACACAAGCTCATGCCAATGTCCGGTTGTATTTGCTGGATCAGTTGCGGGCACTCAAACTGGAGGTTCAGGTTCAGGAAACCACCGTGAGTCACCGGCGGGGTGGGAGTGTGGGCTATGTATTTAACCTGATTGGACGGCTCAAGGGCCAAAAACCGGGCCGGGCTGGAGGGCCAAAGGCCGGGCCACGAAAGGCGGTGCTGATGCTGGCTCATTACGATTCGCAACCCAACGCACGCGGAGCCGCTGATGATGGATCGAGTGTGGCCGCCATTCTGGAAACAGCCCGCGCCCTGCAAAAAGGCCCTGCGTTGCAGCACGACGTTATTTTTCTGCTCACCGATGGCGAAGAATACGGATTATATGGGGCGCAGGCATTCGTGCGCCACCCCTGGGCCAAAGACGTTGGGTTTGTGATGAACCTCGAAGCGCGGGGTGTGCGTGGACCAAGCATGACGTTTGAAATAACTTCGGAAAACGGTTGGGCGGTCGATGCGCTGGCCCACGCGCCCTATCCGCTGGCCTCGTCGCTGATGTACGAGATTTACCGGATTCTGCCCAACAGCACCGATTTTACGGTGTTTCGGCTGGCGGGCTACAGTGGTCTTAATTCCGCGTATATCGACGGGTTTGTGCATTACCACAAACTGACCGATTCGCCCCAAAACCTCGACTGGGGCACGCTGCAACACCACGGAAGCAATTTGTTGGCCCTCACCCGCTACGTTGGCAACCAATCGCTCGACCAAACCAAAGCACCCGATAAGGTCTTTTTCAATACGATTGGCTTCCATTTTGTGCAGTACCCGCTCTCGCTCAACTGGTTTTTTGTGGGATTCCTGACGGTGGCTTTGCTGATAACGGTCGTGTTGGGTGTTCGGAAAAAAGTGCTGACGGTGGGGCAAAGCCTGGCCGGGGCGGGTTTGTTTCTGTTGATGCTCGTACTGATTCTGGCTTTGTTGTGGCCCATCACGGTGGGGGTGAGGCACCTGCTGCCCGCAGCCTTCAACCTGCGCGTAGCCGAAAACAGCCCGTTTTCGTTTGCCTATTACATCAACGGTATCTACGGCTCTGACCGGTTTCTGGTTGCCTATAGCCTGTTGACTGTTGGTTTGTTTGGAATACTCACCCGATTGGTACTGCGCTGGATTCGCCCATTTTCGCTCCTGATGGGGGTCTATCTGTTACTCTATGTGTTGGTTATGCTGCTGGCTTTTCGGGCGCCCGCAACCACCTATCAATTCATGTTTCCCCTGTTGTTCAGCGTGTTAGGAACTCTGGTCGTGTTATACTGGAACCTATATCAGCGCGAAAAAACCACCGTCCACGATAGTGTTGCCCTTGTGGCGGCTTTGCCCACCTTGCTCTTGATTCCGTTGGTTCGGTTATTATTCGTGACTTTCGATCTGCAACTGCCCATTGTGGGAGCTATGTTGCTGTTTGCCATTGCCCTGGGGCTGTTGTTGCCGGTGGGGTTTGGCATTGAGCGCGCTTTGCGCTGGCGAAACAATCCAACACTGGCTCTGGCAGCCCTGGGATTGGGCCTGCTGACAACTGTCTGGGCGATCCGGGCCGAAGCACCCAGTGCCGAGCAACCCATTCATAGTCAGGTCAGTTATTACCTGGACGCTGACACGCGGAAAGCCTATTGGGCATCCAGCACGCACCCCACCGACCATTGGAATGAACAATTTTTCGGTAAACCCACCCTCAGCCCGTTCACCGAGTTTTACCCTGCCGGGCAGGGACAACGGTTGCCTGGCCAACGACAACGGTTGATTAACGATGCCACTGTGCTGCCAATTGAGGCCCCTACTGCCGAGGTTCTGAGCGACAGCAACACAGCTACCAGCCGAACGTTGCAGATAAAACTGCGGTCGGTTCGGGGGGCAGCGGGTTTCGAGCTTGGTTTGGTGGTGAAAGACACCGCCGATTTGCAGGCTGTTTTTCTGAACAACGAACCCGTGAAAGGAAATCCGATGGTGATGCCAAACGGGCAGGGGCAATTGATCCAGGTAATTTGCAACGGCTTGCCGTTAAACAAAGAAATGACGCTCACCGTCAAAACCCGACCGCAAGCGTCACTTCAATTATTAATCTATGACCAGTCGATGACCCTCCCTGCCTCGCTGGTGAAGGTTCCACGCCCTGCCGACGTTATGTATGAGCAGGGGGCGGGTAGCAATCAGACGGTGGTGCGGAAGGCGTATCGGTTTTAGGGGTTTGTTGTATCTTTACGTTTAAACCGTTACGCTAAACCTACCCCCGACAATACGAAAGTAGAAACCGTATTACAACCTGACCTCTGCGTGATTTGCGACTTAAGCAAATTAGACGATAAAGGCTGTGTGGGTGCCCCCGACCTAATCGTTGAGATTCTGTCGCCCGGTAATACCAAGAAAGAGCGGTGCGCCGATGCGATGAAGCAGAAATTCGATGCGTACCAGGAATCTGGTGTGCGTGAATACTGGCTCATTCAATCTGGCGACCGCAACGTGTTTCAGTACGTGCTAAACAACGAGGGTATTTTTATTGGCTTGCACCCTCTGACCGATGAAGACGAGCTGGTTTCGCGTGTTTTTCCTGACCTACGAATAGACCTGGAAGGGGTCTTCGCCGATTGATTTTACGCGCCCGTAGTGTCGGCAGGCGTTCCGCTCGCGGGCAGTTCGGGCTTTTTGCCCAGCACGTCGTTAATCGCTTTTTCGGCATCGGGAAAGTTATTCCGCAGCAGGTCAGCGAGTTGGGTTTTCAGACTGTCGAAGTATTCGGGTGCGTTTTCGAGCGCGGCTTCGGCTTCCGATTTGAACTGATTTCCCTTCTCTTTGAGGTCATCCATCATTTTTTCGCCCTCCTCCGTATGAATATATTTGGTGAGAGCAGCCCCGGCAGCGGCACCGAGAATAAACGTAGCGAGATGTTTTGCGTTAACAGCCATAGTCGTTGAAATTAGTTAGTGACTGAGCGAAGGTACGGCCTTTTAGCCCGTTTTGTCAGGGTTTTTTATCGCCGGTCCGAATCAGCCCAAGAGCGGTCTCCAGGTCTTCGTCGCGGCCATTGGCCAGCGCACGGGGAGTTGGCAGCACAGCGAAATCAGGCCGCACGCCATAGCCGCTGTCGGGTTGGGCCGAAGCCGAAGTCAACCGCATCCAGGGAAACTGAACCTGTAATTTTGAGTGGGGAAGCGTGAGCCGTTGCACGGTGCCGCCATTGCAGCCCGCTTCGGTGCCACCCGTTTCGCGGCCCACAAAAACGGTGTTGCTGCGCTGTGCTTTCAGCGCGGCCGCAAAATTGGCTCCATTTGAGAACGTGCCACCGTCGATCAGCACATAAACTTTTCCCCGAAATCGGTTGGCTTTGGCCAGTGGTAGGTAGCCAGTAATACGCCCGTTTTCGGGGCGGAACGTGAACTGATAAAGGCTTCCCTGCCTGATACCGGGCAAAAACGAGGTGCGATGACTGTCCAGAATGGTTTTATCAAAATAGGGTCGGAACCGGTTCCGGTCGGGGTTGGCAACGGAACTTTCTACGCTTTTAATCAACACAAAAGGCGCGTCGGCCAGATACCCCAACAACTGACTGATGATCCGGGCATCGCCACCATGATTCTGCCGGATGTCCAGGATAAGGTGCTGAATCCGTTTTTTCTCGATCTGCCCGAAAGCCTGTTGGTAGAACGTATCGTCGCCATATTCGAGCGCGTTCACCGTGAGCAGTGCCGTTGCCGAATCGGGCATCAACCGCAGACCCAGATAGGGTTTAGGTTCCCAACGCGACCGGGCTGGTTTCACGGGCATAATTTGCGACCGCGATACCGATGTATCGAGCAGCCGGGCGGGTGGGGGAGCCATCACGGTTGTGGTGCGAACAGTCCCTTTGGCGTTTTTTACCTGGAGAGTATACGTGCCTCGCCACCCATGCAGAAATGTGCAGACATCGTTGAGCAGGCCATAATTATTGATAAAGAACTGAACCCAGGTTTCATTATAACCGTCGCTGCTCCAGTGTTGTCGGGCTTCCTGAACCAGTTCAGCCGCCGTGATGCCGTTGATGCTCAACACCTCCTCGCCCGCTTGCAAACTGGCCTCCGTCGACTGATTTTGTACGATAAAGAGCCGGTTGCCCTCCGCCAGCAGCTTCACCGGCAAGGCCACCGATTTGGGGCGGTCGGGGGTTTGTTTGTAGGCCGTGGAGTGCTCAATTTGGGTATGGCCGCACCGAATCCGGCTGATTACCGGGTAAAGCCGATTCATGAATTCCTGTTCGGTCAGTGGGTAAGTCAGGCTGGCATAAGCCCGGTCGAACGCCTGATTCAGCGAGTCTTTGGGCGAATACCGGTAGAGGCTGGGGTGAAGTTCCTCCAGAGAAGCCCGAAGCAGGCGAAAATCGGCCCGAAGAGCTTCCGTAGTAATGGGCTGATTGGGTCGGAAAGGTAAGCTGGCCGGTTGAGCAAATGCCCGAATCGTGAACAGCAGGCACAGAAAAAAATACTTCATGCGTAACGGGGAAAGCCAGAAATGCTAAGATACGAATGAAGGGTTGGTATTGAAAACGGGGAAGACCCTGAAGACCTTCCCCGTTTGAGCAATCAGATTGACATTACACCAACGATGCATTCAGTATCATCTTAATATCAGCAGACAAAGCCCGCGAGATGATACAGTTCGCCTTGGCATCTTCGGCAATTTCCTGAAACTTATCGGCATCTAATCCGGGTACTCTGCCTTTGATGGTCAGTTCCACAGCCGTAATTGTCAGTGTATCGGTATCCATTGTTAATACAGAGCTGGTTTCGAGTGAGTCGGGAGTGAACCCGGCCCGACCCAGGGAACCACCAACAGCCATCGTAAAACAACCGGCATGGGCAGCCGCCAGGAGTTCTTCGGGGTTAGTACCGTCCTTGCCGTCTTCGCTTTGAAAACGGGTTTTGAATGAAAACGGCGTGTTGTCTAATACACCGCCAAAAGCCGACAAACTGCCGGTGCCTTCCTTAAGGCTGCCTTTCCAGGTAGCCGATGCTCTGCGTTTAAGCATAGTTCTTGTGAATATTGGAATGAGAAATAAGCGACAAATCGTCGGGGTTTTAACTCGGTTATGGTTCAAATAGTTTGTTCCCTCAATTATCCACTGTCCCAAACGCCACTTTGCCTTTATCCGAATTAAAGCCACTGCCTCCGATTATAAACGTCCCGTTGGAAATACCCACACCATATCCATTCTTGGTATTGGCCGGGGCGTTATCCGTGATCGACCGAACCGGCTGCCAATTTGTACCAATGCGCAGAAACACATAAGCGGACCCCTGGTCGGTGTTGGCCCCATTGTCATTTCTAAAGGCACCGACGAGGGCGTAATCCCCTGATATAGCTACACTAATGCCAAACTGATCGTCTAATGCCCCATCGCTGGCAGTCAGTCTGGCTTGTTGAGTCCAGGTACTGCCACTGCGCACAAATACGTAAGCCGAGCCTTGGTCGGTGTTGGTTTCAATGTTGTCTTTGTAAGCACCGACGAGGGCGTAATCCCCTGATATAGCTACACTAATGCCAAACTGATCGTCTAATGCCCCATCGCTGGTAATGAGTTTAGGTTGCTGGAGCCAGAAAGTACCACTTCGCGCAAATACGTAAGCCGAGCCCTGGTCAGTATTGGCCCCGTTGTCATCTCTAAAGGCCCCGACCAGGGCATAATTCCCTGATATAGCCACGCTGGAGCCAAAAATGTCATTAGCGGCCCCATCGCTGGCAATGAGTTTAACCTGCTGGGGCCAGAGGGTGCCGCTTCGCACAAACACGTAGGCCGAGCCTTGATTCGTGTTGACCCCATTGTCATCGCTAAGGGCACCGACCACCACGTAATCCCCCGAAACGGCCACACTGTTGCCAAAATTATCATCAGCCGCCCCGTCGTCGGCGGTGAGTTTAGCTTGTTGAGTCCAGCTACTGCCAGTTCGCACAAACACATAAGCCGAGCCTTGGTTATTGTTGCTCCCGATGTCATCAGCGAAAGCCCCGACCACCACGTAATCGCCTGAAATGGCCACGCTAGCGCCAAAAAAATCGCTGGCGGCCCCGTCGCTGGCGGTAAGTTTAACCTGCTGGGTCCAGGTGCTGCCATTGCGCACAAACACGTAGGCCGAGCCTTGCTTACTGTTGGCGCCGATATCATCGGCAGGTGTACCGACTACCGCGTAATCACCAGAAATGGCCACACTAAAGCCAAACTGATCTTCAGCTGCTCCATCGTTGGCGAAGCGATCTACAGGCGCAAGGTTATTGGCTGATGTAATGGCTAAGGGAGCGCAGTTTTGTCCGTCGAATAGATACACAGTGCCTTTATCGAGGTCATAAACAAATGCACCGGGTTGTGGATTCACGATAGCATTGCGTTGAGCCGTGGTAAGCCGGGGCGGGTAAAAGGCTTTGTCGGTAACCTTCAGGTCTAGCACCGCCGAAGGATGAGGCTGACCGCTCATACCGATTTGGGCAAACGCGGGCTGGGCAAGCAGCGAGCAAAAGAGCAGGGAAAAATAGAGTATTGGTTTCATATTAGGTTTGTTTATCAGATGATTGTCTCAAAACTGTCAAAAATAACAGCAAACAAGGCATCCGTTTAAGAAGCGGCTCCTGATTGAAAACATGATGGAGTCAATATGGCAAAATTATCCAGATAGTAGGGCCTGGAATTGTATAAATGCGACATTCTCCCCATCTTAGTCGTATCAATCTTAAATCCGATAACACTGATGCAATCTTTCCTCAACCGCCGGGAATTTCTACAGCAAAGTAGCGCGGCTGCCCTGAGCCTTGCCGTTTTCCCGTCCCTGAAACGGCGCGTGGCACCATCCGGTGTGGCACCATCCGACAAACTGCGGGTGGCGCATATCGGCGTAAACGGCATGGGCACCAACCACCTCAACTGGTTCGCCAAACTGCCCGAAGTGGATATTGTGGGCCTCTGCGATGTGGACGAAACCCATTTGGCCAAAGCCCTCGATACGTTGCGGAAACACGAGACCTATGCGAATCGACCGGCAGACAGCGTTAAAACCTACGCCGACTTCCGCCGTATCCTCGACCGGAAAGACATTGATGCCATCACCTGCGCGACCCCCGACCATTGGCACGCCCAAATCGCGATTATGGCGTTTCAGGCCGGGAAAGATGTGTATGGCGAAAAACCGCTCTCCTACAGTGTGGGTTAGGTACAGAAAATCCTCAAGGAACTGAACCGGCACGACCGGATTTTTCATCTTGGCACCCAAATCCACGCGGGCGATAACTACCACCGGGTAGTCGAGATCATTAAGGCGGGGGTCATTGGCAAAGTGCATACCGTGCGGCTTTGGAAAACCGGCAATCCCCCGGTGCTTGGCCCGGCCAACTACCAAACCCCACCCAGCACCCTGAACTGGGATATGTGGCAAGGCCCCGCCCCCGTCTCGCTCTATACGCCGGAACGCTGCCATTTCACCTATCGCTATTTTCTGGATTATTCGGGGGGCGTGTTTCAGGATTTCTGGTGCCACATTGCCGACGTTGTTTGGTGGGCCATTAACCCAACGGGCCTGCGAAGCATCCGGGCCAAGGGCGGCCTTCCCGAAGGCATTGGAGATGCCCCCAACTGGATTGATATTGACTATGAATTCGACAACCTGAACCTGCACTGGACAAGCACCCCGCCCAACGTGCCGGGAGCCGAAAAACGGGGAATTGGGGCTTATTTTGAGGGTGACAAAGGGACATTACTCTGCGATTATAACTCGCGGGAGATCACCATCAACGGCGTACCCATGCCCGATGTGGCCGAAATACCGATCACTCTCGAACGCTCGCCCGGCCACCAGCAGAACTTCGTGAATGCCGTGAAATCGCGGACACAACCAGAATCGAACCTGGCTTATGCCCGGCAGATGACCATGCCCATGCACCTCGGCCTGATTGCCTGGCGACTCGGCGAACCGCTGGAATGGAACCCCCGCAAAGAGAAATTCCGGCACAATGCCGAGGCCAACGCCATGCTCAATCGGGAGTATCGGAAGGGGTGGGATTTGGTGTAAATTTAACCAATTTTATGACAATAGACCTTCGTAGCGATACCGTTACGCAACCCACTCCCGCCATGCGCGAGGCCATGTTTTCGGCCCCGCTGGGCGACGATGTATTTGGCGACGACCCGACCGTGAACACCCTTGAAGCCAAAGTAGCTCAATTGTTTGGCATGGAAGCGGCCCTGTTTTGTGCCAGCGGCACCCTGACCAATCAACTGGCGATCAGAACCCACACCCGCCCCGGCGATGAGGTGATCTGCGACCAACTCTCGCATATTTATCTGTATGAAGGCGGAGGGATTATGGCCAATTCGGGGGTGTCGGTGGCGTTGCTGCCGGGCGAACGGGGCAAACTCACGCCCGCCCTTATTCGGGATGCCATCAATAACCCTGCCGACCCACACCGGCCTTTGTCGCGCTTGGTGAGCCTCGAAAACACCATGAACAAGGGGGGAGGTTGCTATTATACCCTACCCGAAATTGCCGCCATTCGGCAACTTTGCGCGGAACAAAACCTGCCCCTGCACCTCGATGGGGCGCGGCTGTTCAATGCCCTGATCGAAACGGGCGAAAGCACCGAATCGCACGGCCAACTGTTCGATTCGATCAGCATTTGCTTGTCGAAGGGGTTAGGATGTCCGGTTGGGTCATTGCTATTAGGTAAGCGTGATTTTATTGCGCAGGCTCGCCGGTATCGGAAACTGATGGGAGGTGGCTGGCGGCAGGCTGGTTTTTTGGCCGCAGCGGGCATCTTCGCCCTCGACCACCACGTGAACCGCCTAAAACTCGACCATGCCCGCGCCCGCAAAATTGGAGCAATGCTGGCCACCCGTCCCGAAGTGGATGAAATTTACCCCATCGACACCAACATTGTGATTTTCAGGCTTCCCGATACGATTCTGGCCGTTGATTATGTTGCGCAACTGGCCGAAAAAGGCATCCGCGCCGTTACGTTTGGCAAGCATTTGGTGCGGTTCGTAACCCATCTCGATTTCACCGACGAACATCTGAACGAAATGGAAAAGAGGTTAACCCTATGACCAATATCATTGCCTCCACGCCGGGCCGGATTTGCCTGTTCGGTGAACACCAGGATTACCTTGGCCTGCCCGTGATTGCGGCTGCCATTTCGCGCCGGATGAACATCGAAGCAGGCCGAATTGACTCCGGTGATGCCCCGGCTGAAATCCGTTTGTCGCTGCCCGATGTTGGTAGCGACAAACGCTTTACGATACCCCAATTTCCGCTGACTTATACCAACAAACGCGACTATTTCCGGTCGGCCATAAACGTGCTGCACCGCGATGGGCTTCGGTTTTCGGCAGATATTGAGGGGCGCGTTTGGGGTAATATTCCGATCAATGCCGGTACATCGAGTTCGTCGGCTTTGATTGTTACGTGGTTAAATCTTCTGAGCCAATTGGCCGATGAACCGCGAACGTATTCGCCCTCGCAGTTGGCCGAGTTTGGTTATGTGGCTGAGGTTCTGGAGTTCGGTGAGCCGGGCGGTATGATGGATCATTACTCAACAGCGACTGGGGGCATCATTTATTTAGAATCCAAACCCAAAATTCGGGTGGAGTCGTTCCCGTTTGGGGGCGCAGATTCGGGCTTGGGGGCGTTCGTACTGGGCGATTCGCGGGAGCCGAAAGACACTATTGGCGTATTGCGGCACGTGAAATACGGAATGCTCGATGCCATGGCCAAGATGCGGGCCTTCGATCCGGCGTTTTCGCTGGAGACGATGCCTGCCGATGCCATCACCGACTACGACCACCTGCTCACCTCCGACGAACGCGCCCTTGTACGGGGCAACCTCTCCGACCGCGACGTGCTCCACACGGCCCTCGCCATGTTCCGCAGCGGCACCATCGACCATGTGTTGCTTGGCCAATTGCTGACTACTCACCAGACAAGCCTTCGCGAAGCCAAGCGGGTGTCGACCCCCAAAATCGACCGGATGATCGACGCGGCTTTGGAAGCCGGTGCGCTGGGCGGCAAAATCAACGGGTCGGGTGGGGGAGGGTGTATGTTTGCTTATTCGCCCACCAAGCCCGAAGCCGTGGCCGAAGCCATTGAGCAGGCTGGGGGCAGAGCGTATGTTATTACAGTGGCTGAGGGAACGAGCGTAACAACAAAAACGGGAACCGGCAGTTAGTCGATAGTGGTTAACTAATTATGCGAATTGATACCAGAAATCTAAGAAAAGAAGATTACGCCGACCTCAAAGAGGCCATGATTGAATCGTACAGTGGCATTGGGGGCGATTATTGGGGAAAAAACCTGATCGACAAACTCCTGCGAATTTTCCCCGAAGGACAGTTCTGCGTAGAGGTCGATGATAAAGTGGTAGCCTGCGCCCTCGCCATCCGGGTGAAATACGCCGATTTTGGCGATAGCCACACCTACAAAGAAATTACAGGCGGCTACACATTCGATACCCACAGCCCCAAAGGAGACTGGTTCTACGGCATCGAGGTATTTGTTCACCCCGATTACCGCGATCTTAGGCTCGGTCGGCGGCTTTATGATGCCCGTAAAGAACTCTGCGAGCAATTGAACCTTAAAGGCATCATGGCCGGGGGGCGTATTCCCAATTACAGCCGCTACGCCGACGAACTGTCGCCCCGTGAGTTTATTGCGAAAGTGAAACAGAAAGAGATTTACGACCCCACGCTGAGTTTCCAGCTTTCCAACGACTTCCACGTCAAGAAAGTCCTGCGGGGCTATTTGCCCGGCGACACGGAGTCGAAAGAATTTGCCACATTGCTGGAATGGAACAACATTTATTACGTGGATGAAAAGAAGAAACGGTCTCACTCCGATTCCATTATCCGGCTGGGCGTGGTGCAGTGGCAAATGCGTCTTTTTCCGACAGTGGAGGCATTTTTCGATCAGGTCGAATTTTTTGTGGATGTTGTCAGCGACTACAAAGCTGATTTTCTGGTGTTGCCGGAGTTTTTCAATACGCCCCTGATGGCCGAGTTCCACGATTTGCCCGAACCGCAGGCCATCCGCAAACTCGCCGAATATACTGATCAGGTACGCGAGCGGCTGATCAAATTCGCCATTTCCTATAACGTGAACATTGTGGGGGGGTCTATGCCGCTGGTTGACGACGGAAAACTATATAACGTGGCTTATCTCTGTCGGCGCGACGGAACGTACGAAGAGTATCGGAAGGTGCATATTACGCCTAATGAAGTGCGGTTTTATGGCATGGTAGGTGGCTACGAAGTACGGTCGTTTGACACGGATTGTGGCCGAATCGGGATGATGATCTGCTACGACGTGGAGTTTCCCGAACTGGGCCGGATGCTGTCGGCGCAGGGCGCGCAAATCCTGTTTGTACCGTTCCTGACCGATACCCAAAACGGCTATTACCGCGTGCGGAATTGTGCGCAGGCGCGGGCCATTGAAAACGAGTGTTATGTGGCTATTTCGGGTTGTGTAGGTAACCTGCCTAACGTACCCAACACCGATATTCACTATGCTCAATCGGCGGTATTTACGCCTTCCGATTTCCAGTTTCCCAACAACGCGATCAAAGCCGAAGCCACCACCAACACCGAAATGGTGCTCTTTGCCGACGTGGACTTGTCGCTCCTGAAAGAACTCCACGAATACGGCTCCGTACAGAACCTAAAAGACCGCCGGACGGATTTGTATGAAGTAACGGTAAAGCGACCCTCAAAGCGGGCCTCCAAAAAAGCATCTCACGACAATGATCCCGAATATGTGGCCCCGATTCTTGTGGTAACGCCCTGAGATTATATCTCTGTAGACGCTCACTTTGCTTTATCCCGTTGCCGGATGCTGTATTCGTCTTTCGGAAACAGGTCGGTGTTAATTTCTTTGCCAACGGGTTGGTTTCCCGCTAACCCGCGTGTATGCGACTGGTACTTAGCCAGTAAGCCCCATAAGTTAATCCCCGCCGAGCCATAATGCGCCTGGCTAAACGGCGTGTTTGCCCGCTGCTGGATAGCGTTCCAGTCCACCGTAATGGGCTGATTACTACCGATCAACACCAGATCGTCTACGTACACGATATACGGAAAAACGCTCTGAAACGTGTTGCGAATCCTGACCGTGGGTGCCCACGTAACGGCGTAGCCACCGGGCCGGAGCCGCGACAGAAGCAACTGAAAATACTCTCGTGAATACACATTTCCTGAGAAAGCGGAAGTAGGTCGGAGCGCGTCGGCTTCGATCACGTCGTAACGTGTCGAGTCATGTTGGAGGGCATAGCGGCCATCCCGAAAAATGAGCCGGAGACGCTTATCCGACAAGATCGCGTTCACCGTGCTATCGTCAGCTTCGGCTCCATAATCGGCTACAAGTTGGGCCTGATTGCTCACAATCTCGAAGCAGTCGATTTGACGGGTTTCGGCGCGGCCCCCGATGCCATGTACCGTGCCGCCCGATCCCAGGCCAATCACGGCAACGCGCTCCGGGCGGGGGTGCATCATCACAGGCAAGGCACCCAACAATGTGTGAACTTCGTCGATGGAGTAGGGGAGGCCACTCTGCCCCAACCCATTCACAAACACCACACCTGAGCGGTGATTGGGTAGGAGTTTGATGGTTGATACGCCCGACTCGTTTTCGTTGAACAACAAATCTTCGGCTTTATCAACACCATTCAGCCGCTGCCACAAATGCGGATTGTCGGGAATGAGTAGCAGGGCAAGAATCTGCACCACCGTCAGCACCGACACTGCCAGCGCGTTGAGGTGCCGGCGGGCAAACAGAATGAATCCATACCCAATGCCCAGGCTGGCAATGAGTTTGATGAGGGTTGCCGTGCCCAGTACTGGAAAGCCGTACCACGTTACCCACCAGGCTCCCACTGCCGAGCCAACAATGTTCACAAATTGCAACCAACCCACTTTGCGGCCCACCTCCTCGAACCGATCCTGAATAAGGGATTGTGAGACCGAGAAACTCAGACCCATCAGAAACGTAGGTACAAACAGCAGAAACAGCGGTATCAGGGCATAGGTGAACACGGCAAAGCCCGGCGACAGTACCGGCTCCCCACTTTTGAAATACTGCCACAGAAAATCGAGCGCGGAAACCCGGCCAATGGCATTCACAAACACGCCCACCGATGCCGCTGTGTACAGATACAGCCCTACTTGTGCCCACAGAAACACCCGTTCGCGCCGGGCGGGTGAGCGAAATCGTACCCGTTTTCCTAACCAGATCCCAACCAGTGTGCCGAGGGCCATCGACCCCAAATAAACCGCCAGCAAGACCGAAAACGTCAGTGAAACGGACTTGATCAGCGTTTCGAGTACCCGAAACCAGATCAACTCCAGCGAGAGAGCCGCCAAACCGGAGAGAGCGTATTGAATGGACCAAACCGTGAGCGCGGGGGTGAAGCGCATGGGGGCCTGGGGTTCGAGATGGAGGGCTGGTTCACCTGTATCGTCTGTCCCCACGCCCTGTGCCCTACGCCCCAAACCCCACGCCCCCACCACGCACAGGCCGTTGAACACCACGCCTACCCAAATTGACGATTCATAACCCATTTGCCGAACCAGCAGAAACCCGGTGACGAACGCCCCGACAGCCGCGCCGAGTGTATTGACAAAATAGAGCAGACTGATATAACGTGCCTGAGCCGGGCCATCGCCAAACCGGAACGCCCGCGAGAGGGCCGGGAGCGAAAAACCCATGAGAAACGTGGGCAACAGTAACACCGTGAACACCACGGCATACATAATTACCGGGCTGTTGTTGGTGATAGGACTATTCACGTACAGAACATCATACAAAATCCATTTGCTCAAAGCAGCAAAGGCCATGATGCCTGCTTCGGCTAACAGGAAATAGCGCAGGTTTTGGGCTGCCGATGCCCGGTCCGCCAAACGGCCCCCAATGAGGTAGCCCAGGCCCAGACCCGTCATAAACGCCGATACAATCAGGCTGATGCTGACGGTGTCGGAGCCGGTGTAGAATACAAGGAGTCGCTGCCAGATCACCTGATAAAGCAGCGCGGCAAAACCCGACAGAAAAAAGAGGCCGTAAAGCAGTGGTAGAAACGGACTTGAAGGGCGGTTAGAATGAGTCATGGCCGCAAGATATAGAATGATTCATCGGTGGGCAAAACAGCGGGGTAGGTTTATGGTTATGGTTTCATGAACCAGAAACTCAACGGACAAACAGCCCTCGTAACGGGCGCAAACTCGGGCATCGGAGCGGGCGTGGCAAAATCGCTCGGATAGGCCGGGGCCAACGTCGTTATTAACTACGTCAGCCGACCCGAAGATGCCGAGGCTATTGTGAACGAAATTAAGGGCTATGGCGTGGACGCACTGGCGATTCAGGCCGATGTGTCAAAGGAAGATCAGGTGCAGGCCATGTTCAAACAGGCGGTGGAACATTTCGGGACGGTCGATATTCTGGTGAACAACGCGGGTTTGCAACGCGATGCCAAGTTCCACGAGATGACCCTCGACAAGTGGAATTTAGTCATTAACGTGAATCTGACGGGGCAGTTTTTGTGTGCTCGTGAAGCTATCCGCGAGTTTTTGCGCCGGGGGCCACGTCCGGATGTCTCAAAAGCGACGGGCAAAATAATTTGCATGAGTTCGATGCACGAGGTGATTCCGTGGGCAGGTCACGCGAACTATGCCTCCTCAAAAGGAGCTATCAAAATGCTCATGCAATCGCTGGCGCAGGAATATGGCGACCGCCAAATTCGGGTGAACAGCATCTGCCCCGGAGCCATTCAAACGCCCATCAACACCCCTGCCTGAAACACCCCCGCAAGCTCTTAATTCGCTGCTGACACTGATTCCGTATAACCGCATTGGCCAACCCGAAGACATTGGCAATCTGGCCGTTTTTCTCTCCTCCGACGACTCCGACTACATCACCGGGGCCAGCATTTTTATCGACGGCGGTATGACCGTGTTCGAGGGCTTTGCCACGGGCGGGTAACGAATAAGTGCGTATCTTTAGTTGCCATCAACAAACAGGAACCCATGCCTAAGAAATCTTCACCCCTAACATCGCCCGGTGCCGAACGCAGGCGCGTTCTCGAAAACGCCGAAAAAACCGTTCCGCTCGAAAAGTGGGGTCCGTATCTCTCTGATCGTCAGTGGGGGACTGTCCGTGAAGATTACTCGGCTAACGGCGATGCCTGGAATTTTTTCCCGCACGACCATGCCCGCTCAAGGGTTTATCGGTGGGGCGAAGATGGGCTGCTTGGCATCTCGGATCGTCGGCAGCACGTTTGCTTTGGGTTGGCTCTCTGGAATCACAACGACGGCATCCTGAAAGAGCGACTTTTTGGTCTGACCAACAACGAGGGCAACCACGGCGAAGATGTGAAAGAGTTGTATTATCACCTCGATAACACGCCCACGCATTCGTACATGAAGGCCCTCTACAAGTATCCACAGGCCCCTTTCCCCTATGGACACCTACTGATGGAAAATGGCTATCGGTCTCGCAACGACCCCGAATTTGAGATTTTGCACACGGGCGTTTTTGAGGAGGGTCGCTACTTCGACGTGCAGGTTGAGTACGCCAAAAACAACTCCGATGACGTTTGTATTCGCATCACCATCACCAACCACGGCCCCGACGAAGCCGAGTTGACACTTTTGCCGCAGCTTTGGTGCCGCAACCGCTGGGCATTTGAGCCGAAGTACGAAAAACCAGCCATCAACCGCCGACCCGATACGCCTACTGCCGGTGTTGCTTACCTGAAACATCCCCGCGTTGGTGATTATTACTTCTATTATGAGCCGACAAATGTGGCTCTGATGACTGAGAATGAGACCAATACAAAACGCCTTTATGGACGGTTCGACGCTTCGATTCCCAACGCCACACCGTTTGTGAAAGATGCTTTTCATGAAGCCGTTGCCGGACACAACGATTACCTCTGCGAATTACTCCAGGAAAATCCAGCCGGGACCAAGTTCGCACCCGTGTATCGGCTGGTTATGGCGGCAAAATCGTCGCGGTCGGTGTGTTTGCGGTTGACAAAAACGACTAAACAAAAACCCTTTGGCAAGGAGTTTCAGCAGGTCTTTGTGGATCGAATTCGCGAGGCCAACGAATTTCACCAGACATTAACCCCCGCCAATGCCACCCCCGACCAACGGGCCATTCAGCGGCAGGCATTGGCTGGTTTGCTCTGGTCGAAACAATATTATCACTACGATATTCCGCGTTGGCTCCACGGCGACCCCGGTCACCCATCACCCCCGTCTGAACGGATTTTAGGCCGGAATAACAAGTGGGAACACCTTAACAATGAGGATGTTCTGTCGATGCCCGACAAATGGGAATACCCCTGGTATGCAGCCTGGGATCTGGCCTTTCATTGCATCCCGATGGCGATGGTTGACCCGGCTTTTGCCAAAAACCAACTCATTCTGCTCATGCGCGAGTGGTATATGAGTCCGCAGGGGCAGATGCCTGCTTATGAGTGGAATTTTTCGGACGTGAACCCTCCTGTTCATGCCTGGGCGGCCCTGTCGGTGTATCGCATTGAGCGGGCCATTTACGGGAACGAAGATGTTCAGTTTTTAAAACGGGCGTTTCAGAAACTGCTCATTAATTTCACCTGGTGGGCCAACCGGCAGGACGATGAGGAGAACAACGTGTTTACCGGGGGCTTTTTGGGTTTAGATAACATCGGCGTGATCAACCGGAGCCATTTGCCGCCCGGAACCCTGCTTGAACAGGCCGATGCCACAGCCTGGATGGGTATGTATGCCCTGAATATGATGGACATGGCCCTCGAAATCACGCGCCACGACCCTACGTTTGAAGACGTTGCCACCAAGTTCTATGAGCAATTTGTGTTGATTGCCGAGTCGCTCAACGGGGAGCTTTGGGACGAAGACGACCAGTTTTATTATGACCTCCTGCACCCGGCACATGGCCCCTCGAAGAAACTGAAAGTCAGGTCGGTAGTCGGATTAACGGTGTTGTTTGCCGTGTCGATTATCAGGCGCGAGAAGAGTCAGTCTCTATCGGATTTTCTGAAACGGATGCGGTTTTTTCAGAAATACCACAGCGAGTTAGGTCGCCCTATGCCCGAACAACTTATAAACGAACGGGGTGATATTCTGCTGTCAATCATTTCGAAAGAACGCTTAGTGAAACTGCTTGAAGTGATGCTCGACGAGGCCGAGTTTCTGTCGCCGGGGGGCATCCGCGCCCTTTCGAAATACCACGAACAGCACCCCTATGGCGTTCAGGTGGATGGCGAGTTTCACAGCATTCGCTATGTTCCCGGCGACTCCGACACGGGGATGTTCGGCGGTAACTCCAACTGCCGCGGCCCGGTCTGGATGCCCATTAATTACCTGATCATCAAATCCCTCAAAAAATATCACCAGTTCTTCGGCTACTCGCTCACCGTTGAATACCCCACCGGCTCCGGTAACCGCCTGAATCTCGAACAGGTATCGGATGTCCTGGCAAAACGCATTGTGGGCATTTTTGAGCGCGACGAAACGGGCCACCGACCTGTTCACGGCCCCTTTAGCCCGTTCTACCAACGCCCTGAAAACGCCGACTTGCTCCTGTTTTTCGAGTATTTCCACGGCGACACGGCTCAGGGAATCGGGGCCAGTCACCAAACCGGATGGACAGCGGTCGTGGCCGAATTAGTGAACGATGATGTGTGGGAGTGGGAGTAGGAA
>JAJAYX010000206.1 GCA_026785985.1 Rudanella sp.
CTACTCGATCATGCGCGGCACCAAAGCCAACCTAACCATCAGGCAGGGGGCCGAGCAGCAATATAAGTCAACCTTGTATATTGATGCGGTCCGGTTTGCCGGTGCGGACGCTTCGTCGGTAGGCGGGAACACTAATTTGGAGGCATCGCTGAAGTCGGTATTGCCGGCCATTCAGCGCGAATTTCCGGGTGTGGATGTGAAACCAAACGGCACTGGCTGGGTGGTAACAGTCCCCGAAAAATACAACGAAGGTCACGAAGCACACTTCGGGCGGGTGATGCAAAATTACCTGAACTACCTGAAAGCCGGGAAGTTACCCGCCTGGGAAGTGCCAAATATGATTGCCAAATATTATACCACCACGCAGGCACTCGCCTTGGCGAAGAAGAACCCATGAACAACCGTCGCACATTTCTGAAACAAACCACGGGTTTGGCCGCACTGTCGGCCCTCTCGCCGAGTGTATATGCAATGCCTAAAATGGCTCCCCGGATTGGGTTTGCGGCCATCGGCCTGAACCACGGGCATATTTATAGTCAGATTGAAGCCGTGATTCGCGGAGGGGGCGAACTGGTCTGGGTATATGCCAAAGAAGCCGATTTGCTGGCGGCTTTCACCAAGCGTTACCCAACCGTTAAAGTGGCCCGCTCCGAAGACGAAATCCTGAACGACCCGGCCATCAAACTCGTCGTGAGCGCAGCTATTCCCGACGAGCGCGGGCCACTGGGTATTCGGGTGATGAAAGCGGGGAAAGATTATATGGCCGATAAACCCGGCATCACCACCCTCGATCAATTGGCCGAGGTGCGCAAGGTGCAGCAGCAAACCAAGCGGATTTACTCGATCATGTATAGCGAACGGTTCGAGAACCGGGCGACAGTAAAAGCGGGCGAACTGGTGAAAGCCGGGGCCATTGGGCAGGTGATTCAGACCATCGGGTTGGGGCCGCACCGAATCAGCCTGAGTTCGCGGCCGGCGTGGTTTTTCGACAAAAAACGCTTTGGTGGCATCATTTGCGACATCGCTTCGCACCAGGTCGATCAGTTTCTGTATTTCACCGGCTCCACCAAAGGCGAGGTTGTAGCGTCTCAAACGGGCAACATCCATTACCCGCAATACCCTAATTTCGAAGACTTTGGCGACCTCACCCTGCGGGGCGACAAAGGCACGGGCTACATTCGGGTGGACTGGTTCACGCCCGACGGCCTGAGCACCTGGGGCGACGGACGACTCACAATTTTAGGGACGGATGGCTTTATCGAAATTCGCAAAAACGTGGACATTGCGGGGCATGGCAATGGCAGTCACCTCTTTTTGGTCGATAAAAAAGAAACCCGCTACATCGACACCAGCAAGGAGCCAACGCCCTACGGCACTCAATTAGTCGATGATATTCTGAACCGTACCGAAACTGCCATGACTCAGGCCCATTGTTTTCTGGCCACCGAACTGGCCCTGAAAGCTCAGAAAAAGGCGCAGCGGTTTAAAATTGCTTAAGTCATGTACAAATCTGCCATATGAAACTCCCCCTGACCTTTTCTCTGCTCTTCTTTATTCTCACCACCTGCTTTGCCCAACCCGACAAGATTAACTGGAAAAAAGTGAAAGTGCTGGTTACACCAAAAACGGAAAAGGGTATGTTCACGACAACATTCCGAATGCGGTGCGGAGCATTCAGCGGATGGGGCAGGAGAACGGATTTACTGTGGATACCTCGGCCCGACCAGAAGTATTTACCGAGGCTAATCTCCGGCAATATGCAGCCCTGATTTTCACCAGTACTAACAATGATGTGTTCGATAACGACGGGCAACGGCTGGCGTTCCGGCGGTACATTGAGTCGGGCGGTGGGTTTGTGGGGATTCACTCGGTGGTTGGAACGGAGCGTAACTGGTTGTGGTTCAAGCGGATGATGGGTGGTACGTTTTTGTGGCACGCCAAGTTTCAACCGTTTCGGGTGCGGGTTATTGCGGCCCAGCATCCGTCGATAAACGGCGTGCCAACCGTTTGGAATCGCAATGATGAGTGTTATTTCCTGAAAGAAATGTCGCCCGGCCCAACCACCGTACTGGCGAGCGAACTGGCTTCGATTAATCCGAACGAAGCCGAAAAAGCCAAAACATCAGCCGGTTCCTACACCGATCTGTATCCTTCGGCCTGGTACTACGACTACGATGGAGGCCATACGTGGTGTACGATGCTCGGTCTTGCCAAAACCGACTATGACGACCCCACGTTTGTGAACCACATTTTCCAGGGCATTCGCTACGTGGTGAGTCAGGTGAAAACGATTGACGCGGGCAAAGCCTACGCGAAGACGATGGATGAGGAAGTGCGGTAAGGTAAAATTAACCATGTTGCCCGTTTCTGCGTTTAAAATATAAGCTGACGAATGCAATGGACTTCATCGACTACTATACCGTGCTGGGTGTGCCGAAAGAGGCTTCCGACGAGGCTATCAAGAAAGCATACCGCAAATTGGCCCGCAAACACCACCCCGACCTGAATCCGAACGATGCGGAGGCTAATAAGAAATTTCAGCAGGTCAACGAAGCCAACGAGATCCTGAGCGACTCCGAAAAGCGCAAAAAATACGATCAATACGGCAAAGACTGGCAACACGCCGAACCGTTCGAGCAGGCCCAACGGCAACAACGCCAAACCCGTGCGCCGGGCAATGGCGAAGAATACGATTTCTCTGATGGCTTTGGGGGAGCTGATTTCACGGATTTTCTGTCGTCGATGTTTGGGCAAGAAGGTGATGCCCGTGCAGGTGGTCGGAGGGAGACAAAATTCAGAGGACAGGACTTTGAAGCCGAGCTTCAACTAAGCCTGACAGATGCCTACGCAACCCACAAACAGTCGCTGACCATCAACGGTAAAACCATTGGCATTACCATCAAGGCGGGTGTTGAGAACGGCCAGAAAATCAAATTGAGCGGGTATGGCGCACCGGGTGTGAACGGCGGTCCCAACGGCGATTTGTATATTACCTTGGTGGTGGCCGACGACCCCCGCTACAAACGAAAAGCCAGTTATCTGTACGTAACCGAAGACATTGACCTCTACACGGCCCTGCTGGGCGGCAGCCGGATTATTGACACACTGGATGGCAAAGTTAAAGTGACGGTGGCCCCCGAAACACAAAACGGCATCAAGATCCGGCTGAAAGGCAAGGGCTACCCAGTCTATGGCAAAGAAGGCACGTTCGGTGATTTGTATGTGGAATGGCGGGTGAAGCTTCCCGAAAACCTGACCGACGAGCAGAAAGAACTGATCCAAAAATTGGCCACTCTCTAAAACCGACTTGTTTATGAACGCCAACAACCTGGTCTTAATCAGCGACTTTTGCGTCTATCACCAGATCGAAATCAGTTTCGTATCGGCTCTGGAGCAGCAGGGATTGATCGAAATTGTTACGGTTGAACAAACGCAGTACATTGTCCCCGAACAGTTACCCCGCCTTGAAAAACTAACCCGACTGCATCAGGATCTTTCCATCCATGCCGAGGACTTAGACGTAGTCAGCGAGTTAGTGGAGCGCATCGAAATCCTGCAACAACAGGTGGCCCAACTCCAAAACCAGCTAGGTTTTTATGAGAAGTGAGAGGAGGAACCGTGGCGACGGCCCGGCAAGAACCTCATGCCAGTACTTTCTGAATTCTCTTGACACGGGTAAGCCGGGCGGCATAGGTCAGGCAGGCCAATAGGTCGGCTTCTTCCAGGGTAGGATAATCAGCCAGAATTTCAGCGTGGGTCATGCCAGCGGCCAGCAAATCGAGAATCATTTCGACAGGGTATCGTTTGTTTCGAATCGTTGGTTTGCCGTGGCAGATGTCAGGATTAAGCGTAATCC
>JAJAYX010000207.1 GCA_026785985.1 Rudanella sp.
GCTTTTGCTTCTTCACTGCCTGCCTTTGGCTTACCGTTTCCACCCGAATGCGAACACATTATCAGTTTCCACTGCCCTTTTCGAATCGCAAAAAAGCCATCTGACGAATGGTGAATAATAGCATCCCGCCGTGGGTACGTTGTTTTGTTGCCCGTTACTTCGGCTAAAAAGCTGTAGCTATCTTCGGCCGTTTGGTCGTTTAGGGGCGCATTGGTCAATTCTGATAGCGTCCTGAATAAATCGGTTGTACAAACCAGTCGATTGCTTACTACCGGCTTTTTCAGCTTATCTCCCCAGGCTGCTATAAAGGACACATGATGACCGCCTTCATAAATATCCGTTTTGTAGCCCCGGAAATCAATGGAAGGATGATGCCCTTTTTCAAGTTGAGCGTTGGTGTTGGCGGTAGGAGCAAATCCATTGTCGGACGTAAAAACGATGAGTGTATTGTCGTAAATTCCATTCGCTTTTAGCGTTTCTACCACCTGACGTATCACATCATCAACCATCAATACAAAGTCGCCATAGGGAGAAACGCCACTTTTACCCACAAACTTGCCAAGGGGCAATATGGGCGTGTGCGGAGCCGCCAACGGGAAATACAGAAAAAATGGCTTCTCTTTTTTGGCGTTCTGATTGATGAAATTCAGCGCTTTTTCAGTGAATTTCCCTAACACGTCTTCGGGCTTAAAATCAGGTGCTTCTAACCCCGCTCGGTATAATTCAATACCTTTTCTGCCCACACATGAGTCTTTCGGAATGGTGGTGCAAAGTCCGTTCTCGACATACGCATAGGGCGGCATATCCAGCGAAGCAGGGATGCAGAACGAGTAGTCAAATCCGTTTGCATTGGGGCCATTTTTAACCGATTTCGAAAAGTCAACCTGCTTTTCACCCCCTTCGATGCCCGCCCATGTCCAACCTAAATGCCATTTGCCCACGATGCCCGTTTTGTAGCCCTGTTTCGTCAGGAACGAAGCAACGGTTTCCCGTTTAGGGTCAATCAGCGGCAAATCGTAGCCGTGCAAGACACCGTTTTTCATTTTGGTTCGCCAATTATAGCGGCCTGTCAAAATGCCATAACGGGTGGGCGTGCAAACGGCAGAGGTGGTGTGCGCATCCGTAAAACGCACCCCTTTTTGCGCCAGTTGGTCAATGTTAGGCGTTATGATTTTCCCTTTGGGGTTGTAACACGATACGTCGCCAATTCCCAAATCATCGGCCAGAATATAGATAATGTTTGGTTTCTGCTGCTTTTGGGCAAAACTGCTTGTTGTTAAAACAAAGCAAGTAAAAACACTAAACAGGAGACTTAGACCGCAATTTTGGTAGTTTATTATTTTCATTTTGTCGCCGAAAATGGTTCAGATTCCGTTCCTACTCCCCGTTTATAGTTGGGGGTAGCTGTCATGTCAAAATCAAGAGTGCCGCCGTTTATCAGGGTAGAATGGGTAACGAAGTTTTTGGTGAGTGGCTTCCCGTTGAGCGTTGCCGATTGCACGTACACCCGTTGCTCGTCGTTATTGGTGGCCTTTATAGTAAACTGCTTGCCGTTTTGCAATTTCAGGGTCACTTTTCTAAACAGGGGCGAGCCAATTACATACTCCTGACTACCTGGACAGACTGGGTAAAAACCTATGGCGCTAAACACATACCACGCGCTCGTTTGGCCGTTGTCTTCATCGCCACAATAGCCGTCGGGCGTGGGTTTGTAGAGTTTGTCGAGGACATCCCGCACATGAAACTGGGCCTTCCAGGGTGCTCCGCAGTAATTGTAGATGTAGAGCATGTGCTGAATGGGCTGGTTGCCGTGGGCGTATTGGCCCATGTTCATCACCTGCATTTCGGTCATCTCGTGAATGACCCGTTTGTAATACTTCTCATCGAAAATGGGCGGTAGCTGAAACACGCTATCGAGCATCATTTCCATTTTTTTACGCCCCCCCATGAGTTGGTAAGCCTCCCCCACCACCGATGCCGAGTTACTGCCAATCATACTTTTCTTGTGGCCGGGGCTTGCCCACTCAGGTAGCCAACCGCTCTCTTTGTAGGTATTGGTCAGCCCTTCCATAATTTGGGCATCGGTTTCGGGATAGACGATACTCAGAAAAGGAAACAACGCCCTGAACGTATCCCAGAAGCCCGTGTCGGTGTACATAAAACCTTTCTCGACGTTTCCGTTGAGGGGACTGTAATGCACCACCTGATTGGCCGCGTTGATTTCGTGCAGTTTGCGCGGAAACAGAATCATCCGGTACAGGCAGGAATAGAACGTTTTGAGCTGATCGGTTGTGCCGCCTTCAGCTTTCACTTTGGCCAGTTCGCGATGCCAAACCACCTTGGCCTGTTGCTGAATCTCCTGAAAGGATTGATTACCAATTTCCCTTTTCAGGTTCAGTTCGGCCTGCTCCAGCGAGATAAATGACGACACTACGCGAACGTTTACTTTTTCGCCTTTGGCCGTTTTAAAGCCAACAACGGCCTGCGCGTGGAAATGAGTAACTTCTTTCTCTATCGCCGAAATGACGCTATCTTTTACCGTGTAGGTTAGCTGAAAGGACTTGTCGAATTGCAGGATAAAATAGTTCCTGAAGTTAGCGGGTACACCTCCCCGATTGCGGGTAGAATAGCCCACAATCTTGTTCTCCTCAGGAATAATTTTGACGTAAGAACCCCGATCATAAGCATCTACCAGAATGTAGGAACTGTCTGATTTGGGAAACGTAAACTGAAAATAAGCGGCCCGTTCGGTTGGGGCAATTTCAGTTAGTACGTTGTAGTCAGCCAGGTAAACGTTGTAGTAGTACGGATGCGCCACTTCGGCTTTGTGCGAAAACGTACTCGCATGTTTCTCCTCATTGACCCGCAGTTTACCCGTCATGGGCATGATCGAAAACTGGCCATAGTCGCCAATCCAGGGCGAGGGCTGGTGCGTCTGCTTAAACCCCCGGATTTTCTCTGCTGAATATTGATACTGCCAGCCTTGGCCATTCGTATTTGTCTGGGGCGTCCAGAAGTTCATTCCCCAGGGCAACGCAATGGCTGGGTACGTATTCCCGTTTGAAAACGTCATTTTGGAATCCGTTCCCATCAACGGGTTTACCAATTCTTCTGGCTTAAAGGCCGTTTGGGATTTTGCCTGAAAACTGATGCCAACGCAACAAACAAAACAGAGAATAACCGAGAGTTTTATCATTGGGCCAACGATTTTACTGCTTTGTTGGCTTCGGAAATAGCTCATCAAAGGCATCCATTGTCCAGGCTGTATTCACGGTTGAATATTGCTCACGAATGGTTTTTACATCTGTAGGCTGTATGACTGGCGATTGACGGCCCCCTTTAGGAATCCTTACCGTGTTTCCTACAAATTCGTAGCGGATATAACTTAGAACAGAGGCAATCCATTCATCGGTATTTTCTTTCATAGAAGCCATTTCGCTGGGGTAAGTTTTACCATCAATGGGGCCTTTCAAACCGTGCAATAAGATTCGTATCGCAATTTCTTTGTCAGCATTTACGTGTTTTGCACCACGCAACGCAGGAGCAGCATTGGTCGGAAGTCCTTTGCCGTCGCCACCATGACATGGCGAACACATACCTTTATAAATTTCACTGCCAGCTACAATGAGTTTCCGTTCGGGTGGAGTAAAACCCGCGAGTTTCATGCCGTAAATTTTGGCATCTTCGTTTCTGTCGGTGCTTTTCTTCACACTCGCCAGCATTTGATTGTTGGGGTTTTGCGTTAAAATGTCCTGGACAATTTTCCTGGCTAACTCATTTTTACTGGCCCCGAATGATAAGAGCAATTGAGTCTTTACGTCAAAACTTTCATCATTCATCATTTTGCCCAAAACCCCAATCCACTCGTTATCATTCTGTTTGATAAATGGTTCGCTCATCCAAACAGCAGCCCGCCTGATTTTCGGGTCCGCATCGGCAAGCGCTCCCGTCAGTAGTTCCTTATTGACTGCACCCAACCCTTCGAGCGTCCACAACGCGTGTAAACGGCCAAGAGCCGATGCTCCTTTTTTGCCTGATGCCATCAGTATCAAGTCGCGCGCAACTGATTTGTCGCCCAGTATGATGATCTGCTTTTGGGCATTATCGCGCCACCAGCCATTCGGGTGGTCCAGGTAAGCGAGCAGTTTTGCCGCAGGGACGTCGAGCATATTTGGTTTCGGTCCAGCCTTGTAGCCATCATGTACCAACCTCCAGATTCGCCCGCGCTGATTCACTTTTGCCAGTCCGTAATAGTCAATTTTTCCGCGCAGGTAGCTCCCTTTTTGTGTCCAGTTCGATTCCTGAATCACCCCCCGACTCATGTCAATGACGTACAGAAACCCATCAGGCCC
>JAJAYX010000208.1 GCA_026785985.1 Rudanella sp.
ACAGTTGCCGCTCGTGACGGTGCAGTTACCCGTTTATAATGAACTCTACGTGGCCGAACGGCTCATCGACTCGATGGCGAAACTCCGGTATCCATTAGACAAGCTGGAGATACAGGTTCTGGACGATTCGACGGATGAGACGGTGGGAATTATTGCCCGAAGGGTAGCCTATTTCCAGGAGCAAGGTATTACTATTCACCATATTAGACGACCACAACGCACGGGTTTCAAAGCGGGTGCATTGGCCTACGGCCTGACCCTTTCAGAGGCTCCTTTTGTGGCTATTTTCGATGCTGATTTCGTGCCTGACCCCAATTTTCTGCTCAAAACCCTCCCCAACTTTGCCGACCCCAAAGTGGGGATCGTGCAAACGCGCTGGGAACACCTGAACGAAGATTTTTCACTGATTACGCAACTACAGGCGTTTGGCCTGAACGCGCATTTTACCATTGAACAAAGCGGGCGGTATGCAGCCAATCTGTTCGCCAACTTCAACGGCACCGGGGGTGTTTGGCGACGCACAGCCATCGACGATGCGGGCGGCTGGCACGCCGACACCCTCACCGAAGACCTCGATTTGAGTTACCGCGCCCAACTGCGCGGCTGGACATTCAGCTACCGCGAAGACATTGGCTCGCCCGCCGAGTTGCCTGTGGCAATGGACGCGCTGAAGTCGCAGCAATACCGCTGGATGAAAGGAGCCGCCGAGGTTGCCCGCAAAATGTATGGCCCGGTGCTGCGCACACCCGGCGTTTCGCTGAAGGCCAAACTGCACGCGGGTATGCACCTGTTCAGCAGCGCAACATTTATTCTGGTGCTTGTTTTGGGCATTTTGAGTGTGCCGCTGCTTTACATTCGCGCCCGGCATCCGGAGTGGGAAATCGTGTTTTACATCATCAATTTCTTTCAGCTCAACCTGTTCATCCTGATCTCGTTTTATGGAATTCCGTACATTTTGTACTCTCCGAAGAGCAAGGCCATGATGGCGTTTTACTTTCCGATGTACTCGTCGCCGATGATGGGGCTGTCGTTGCACAACACGATAGCCGTGATCGAGGGATACTTGGGCAAGAAAACGCCGTTTGTCAGAACGCCAAAATTTAATGCCAACAAAACGGGAGACCAATGGGGAAGCAACAAATATATTGGCCGCCAGATAACGTGGCTAACCTTCGCCGAGGGGTTGTTGGCTCTCTATTTTGTGGGTGGACTGGCACTGGCTTTTTATGTGAGCGACTTTCGGATGTTTTTCCTCCATATCATGTTCATGGTGGGTTTTGGGATGGTGTGTTTATATTCGCTGACTCATTCGCTAACGGTTCGGCGCACCTCATCGGCTGGCGAATCGCCCCGTTATCCAACTCACCCCAATGACCCTGACTCCAATTCGACTCGGCTGGCTACTGGTGTCGGCAGCCCTCTACGCACTACTGGCCTACAGCATTGACCGAAGCCAGTTTACGGGCTTATTGGGTTTATACTTTCTGGTTGTCTGGGGGTATTCCATCCGGGTGCGTGCCATCCCCGAACTGGTCTCAACCACTTCACCTGATCGTTTTTTCCTGCTTTCAGCCATTCTCTTCCGGGTGATTCTGTTGTTGGCTCCCCCCCACCTCTCCGACGATTATGCCCGGTTTGCGTGGGATGGTCGGCTGCTGGCTAACGGCTTCAATCCGTATCTGTATTTGCCCCGCTCGTTGTTGAGAACCGACATCGCGCAGGCCGCTGGTCTTGACGCTGACCTGTTTAGCAGACTCAATTCACCGGATTATTTCACGGTCTATCCACCTCTGAATCAGGCGTTTTTCGGGATAGCGGCCTGGCTGGGAGGTAATAATCTCTCCGCTACGGTAGTCTGGTTGCGGGCACCAATTTTACTGGCCGAAATCGGCACCATTTACCTGTTGCCCCGCCTGCTCAAACGCGTAGGCCAAAACCCCAACTACGCCCTGATTTATACACTGAACACGCTGGTTATTCTGGAACTGACGGGAAAAATAAACTTTGAACGGGTGGAGATTTTCATTTGTTTGTGGGCAGTTTGGCTGCTGGTCACTGGTAAATACTGGATCTCAGCCCTCCTCTTCTCCCTCGCCGTTGCCACTAAAATGCTGCCGCTCATGGGGTTGCCACTTTTGATTCGCTACCTCGGCTGGCGGAAAGGGCTGGTTTATTCAGGGATTGTTGGGGTTCTGACCGTGGCCCTGTTTCTGCCGTTTGCCAGCCTCGAATTGATTCAGAATGTCGGGTCGAGTATCAAACTGTATTTTCAAAAGTTAGAGTTTAATGCCAGTATCTATTACCTCATTCGGGAAGCGGGCTATTGGCTCAAGGGCTACAATGTCATTCAGCAGGTGGGGCCGTGGCTGTCGTTGATCACGTTGGGAGGTATTCTCTGGCTGTCTTTTGGGCAAATAAAAATCACGATTGGCACTCGGTTGTTACTTACCCTGACGCTCTATTTTGCAATGGCCACCACCGTGCATCCGTGGTATATTACGCTGGTGGTGATGGCTTCGGTGTTCACGCCGTTTCGGTATCCGCTGGTTTGGTCGGCCTTGGTTTGGGCTTCGTATGCCACTTACCAACGCGAACCTTATGTGGAAAACATGTGGTTGACAACGGCTGAGTATATTGCCGTTTTGGCCGTAGGATTACTGGAATGGAAACAGTATCGAAATAAACAACAGGCTGAATCAGCCACCCTGCACAATAATTTGCCGGGTTAGTACTATTTTTGGGTATGGAACCCTTATTTGCTACCGACCAGACCCGCGCCCTTGTCCCGCGCATCCGCGAATTCGTACTCAACGAACTGGTCCCCCTCGAATCGACTGAACACCTCACGGGCAACTTCTCAAAAGTCGCCAAAATACTGGATCAAAAGCGCGAACTCGTCCGAAAAGCGGGCCTGTGGGGCCTGCAACATAGCATCGACGAGGGTGGACTGGGCCTGTCGCTGTGCGAGTTTGGGCAAGTGAGCGAGGTGCTGGCCTGGACTCCCTTCGGCCATTACACCTTCAATTGCCAGGCTCCCGACATTGGGAACATGGAGTTGATGAACAAATATGCCTCCAAAGACATCAAAAACAGGTTTCTGGAGCCGTTAAAGGAGGGCCACATCCGCTCGTGCTTCTCGATGACCGAACCCGAATTTGCCGGATCGAACCCAACCCAAATGGGCACGTTTGCCGAAAGAGATCGGTCTGCCGACGCGGGAGACACGTACCTCATCAACGGCCACAAATGGTTCACCTCCTCTGCCGACGGTGCTTCGTTTGCCGTGGTGATGGCCGTGACCAATCCCGACGCGGCTCCGCACAAACGCGCCAGCATGATTGTGGTGCCAACCGACACGCCAGGCTTTGAACTCGTCCGCAACATCTCGATCATGGGCGACCCCTCCGACCATTGGGGCAGCCATGCCGAAGTGCGCTACAACAACGTGCGGGTGCCAGCCGACAACCTTATTGGGGGCGAGGGCATGGGCTTTATGCTGGCTCAGGAACGGCTGGGGCCGGGCCGGATTCACCACTGTATGCGCTGGATTGGCATTGCCGAGCGTTGCTTCGACCTGATGTGCCACCGGGCAGCCACCCGCGAAATGGAGCCGGGCGTGATGCTGGGCGAAAAGCAGTTTATCCAGGGGTTCATTGCCGAAAGCCGGGCCGAAATCGACGCATCTCGCCTGATGGTTCTGCGCACGGCCCGCAACATCGACGAGCAGGGAGCAGCAGCCGTTCGGAATGAGATTTCGGCCATCAAGTTTTTTGTGGCCAACATGATGCTCCGCGTGGTGGATCTGGCTATCCAGGTGTTTGGCGCAATGGGCGTGACCGACGATGTGCTGTTGGGCTGGTATTACCGGCATGAACGCGGTGCCCGGATCTATGACGGAGCCGACGAAGTTCACAAAACGGCTCTGGCCCGGAGCATTTTGAAAAATTATGGCCTGGATACCCGCAAAAATAAACCGGCTGATTTAGCTGCGGCACGCGCCTGATTGAAATAGGCATATTACCCTCTACGAAGTGCTGTCAGATACTGTTTCTGGCAGCACTTTTTTGTGCTTATTTGGCGGTTCAACTTCGCACAGGCTCGGCCAACGTTTCAAGTTATGAAGCAAAGGTGTACGTGCATTGCCCATCGTTGGTTCAGTATCAGGAATTTACGCCCACCCATGGCTTTCAGAGTGCCAGCACCGCCCCGCTGCATTTTGGGCTTGGCACCCACCAGAAAGCCGACAGTGTGGTGGTGGTTTGGCCCAACGGTATCCGCCAACGCCTGCTGAACGTAGCGGCCAATCAGCGCGTCGATGTGGTGTATACCCTCCACGCAGGGCAACAAAAACCTGCTTTGGTGGCTGTCAGGCCGTATTTCATGCCCAGCGATGCATTGCAGGCTACCCATTCGCAACAGCCACTGAACGATTTTTCGCGCCAACTCCTGCTTCCCCAAATGTATTCCTATGCCGGGCCGCGCATGGCCAAAGGTGATGTTAACGGCGACGGTCTCGACGATCTCTATCTGGGCGGTGGCAAGGGGCAAATGGGGCAGGTACTGATTCAAACCAAACAGGGGAAATTTTTACCGAAACCTCAACCTAATTTCGTTCCCGACGCACTTTGCACCGATACCGATGCCGTTTTTTTGATGCCGATGGCGATAAAGACCTTGATCTCTAAGTAGTTAGTGGGGGATATGAATACATGGTCGACGATTTGCTGCTCCAGAATCGGCTGTACAAAAACGACGGAAAGGGCAACTTCACCAAAGACCCCGATACTCTCGAACCCGATAATCAGGCCGACAGCAGCGTCGAAATCCTTGACTATGACCACGACGGTGACCTCGACCTGTTCGTGACCGGCTCGGTGGTGCCATTCCAGTATCCACGGGCCTATGCAAGTTGGCTTTACGAAAATAACACCGGCAAATTCACAAAAGTCGATCAGCCGGTATTTGCGGAGTTGGGGATTCTGAACGATGCCGTGGTTACGGATTTCGACCGCGATGGCTACCCTGACCTGGTAGCCGTGGGCGAGTGGACTGACGTGATTTACCTCAAAAATAACAAAGGAACCTTCAGCCGCACATCGCTCTATGCCCCAACCGGCCTTTGGCAGCGGATTAGTGCCGACGATTTCGATAAGGATGGCGACATGGATTTGATTGTGGGAAACTACGGCCTGAACACCCAATGGAAAGCATCGGCTGGGCAACCCATGAACCTCAACTTTGCCGACTTCGACGGAAATGGCAAGATAGACCCCATTCTGTCGTATTACATTCAGGGCGCGAATTATCCGGCCT
>JAJAYX010000209.1 GCA_026785985.1 Rudanella sp.
GATTACCCCGGCGAAGGCGATACGCTGACGATCACTGTGAAGAAACCAGAAGTAGTAGCCGAATAGAGTTCCACCGATTGAAGCTGTTTAGGGCTCCGATAGCAGGCCAAAATTATAGTAACTTTGGCCCACTATCGGAACCCTAAACAGCTTTTTTATTTAGATGAAGTTACTTGTTAGCCAGGTCGTTGCATGCCTGATCGAACACAAAGACGTGTGAACAGAAGTCGCGCCAGGCAAGGTCTTTGCCATATTTAGTCATTAGTTCCGGGCACGAACCAAAGAGAGCTACAAAGTTCTCGTCGTAATTCTTTTTCTTCAGCCGGAAAACCTTGCCGTTAGCCCGCACGTAGGTAGAACGACTTGTCCATGCCGCCCGTTAGTTGTACTCCGACAAAACCAACCCCCATTGTCTCGGTAGCAAACGGATCGTCGTAAACCCGAATGCGCGATTCAAAACCGGGATTGACCAGTTGCACCAATACTTCGCGTTTCGGTTCATCCAGCTTTTCATTGTAGAACAGCACCAGATTGCGGTTGATTCATCGACCTTGTTCCGCTGCATTTTAGCTGTAGAGCGGGTACTTTCTGACAAGGCGGCCATTTTGGCGTAATCAGAGGGGGTTCAGGCCCAACTCCTGTATCTCGTCTGCTCCGTATTTAAACTTCTTACCGGGAATCGTTTTACCTTCAACCCGATAAATCAGTCCTTTTTTACGGTCCAGATCATCGAGTGTAAACTCCATCCGTTCGCCGGTTTTCAGAATGAGATAGCCGGGTTTACTGCCCGAAAAACGTTCAACAGGTGGCAAAAACTGTTATGCGGTTACCACTTGGGTGGTTAGAAATAGGCAAAGGGCTACTAAGCGAGTAAAATGATGCACAGGTGATGAGATTGTGGTTTAAGCTTGAAAAGTAAGTAATAAACTACGATTAACGGATAGGCAATTTTGACAAGTGACACGTTTGCGAAACAACTTGAGTATATTTTTCCCCAATGTAACGTGATTTCATCCATCCGTATTTGCCATAACTATTTGATAATCAAAGATTTAAATATTTGGTATGATATTTATAACAGGTAAATTGAATTTAAACACTCAACCATCATGGGCAACATACTTTATACCATTGCGGTGATCTGCATCATCCTTTGGCTCATCGGATTTCTGGGCTTCGGCAGCTTCGGCATGGGTAACCTCATACACGTCCTGCTGGTTATTGCAGTTATCGTTATTTTGCTTCGTGTAATTAAGGGTAACAGGCCTATTTAGATGGGGAGACATGCGTGATACTGAATATTGAGCGTAGTCAAATAAAAACCGTTTCCCGTAAGTTTAAGATACCTAAAGTAAGTTTTAGGCACTCTAGATTTATAGGAAATGGTTTATTTATATACTTATTTGGCCCTTAGTAGATTTATAAATTTTGGGATGACTGCAATTCGCAGACACCTGGAGTGCAGATCGTAAAAACTAATACCCAGCAGTCTCTAATTTATACGGCACAAATGCATCTACATTTTTCCCATAGCGGTGTAAATCGCGAATGATGCTCGAACTGATTGGGGCAAGGTGAGGTGACGTAATCAGGAAAACCGTTTCTACATCTTCATAAACAAAACGGTTCACCTGCGAGATACCGTTTTCATATTCAAAATCGGTGGTATTTCGCAAACCCCGAAGCAGAAACCTGGCTCCCATTTCCCGCGCTACGTTGGCCGTCAAGTCGTCGTAGGAAACCACCCGAACGGCCGGATAACCCCGAAATGTCTGTTCGATCAGGCCAACCATTTGTTCCAAGGCAAAGTAACGTTGTTTGTTGGCGTTGCGACCAATGCCAATAATAATCTCATCAAAAAGCTGAAGTCCCCGTAGTACAATGTCTTCGTGGCCTTTGGTGAAGGGATCGAACGAACCGGGAAATAGGGCAATGCGAGGCATAAATGTATTGAGTGAATGAGTGATTGTGCGATTGTGCGATTAGGATTGTGCAAAAACATTCACTCAATCGCTCATTCACTCAATAAAGTAAGTCCATATAAACTCAGATACCGGTGTTCGGGGAGGTCGTCGAAATCGCCATTGAAGTGGATGCCAGTGGGGGTTTGGCCGAACATCATGTGCGGCAAAAACTCTGACAAGTGCCTATACGAATCGGCAAAGGGCGTGATTTCTCCATACAGTAGTATATTGACCGAGTACGGCTCTAACCGAAGTTCTTCGAGAACATACAGGATATAATACGTCAAATCCTGGGGGTTTTTAAACCCAAACCGATTGCAATAACGCAACGCATGATTAGAACGCAGGATAGTCGTAACAAACTCATCCTCAAAGTATAAAAGTAAATTCTGAGTGCTCACCAATCGTTTTTCTACCGCTGCCGAGGCCGTAATGAGGGCACTGGTTTGGTGAACAAACGTGGTATTTTGTAAAGGATAAACCCCCGCCAGATAGTTAGCCAGTCGATGTTCCACATTAAACACGGACGTGAACCCATCGGGAACATGCTCAAAAAAGTGGGCGTATTCGTGGGGTGGTAACGCACTGCCCCGCATCAGGGTCATATAGCTGGTAGCGTATTCTTTGCGAAACAGGGAAGCAGGAATCAGGGTGAAGGCAGGCGAATTAACCGTGATGAGTACCTGTTGCCAGGGACCTGCCGACAGCACCGGGTGATCCTGAAAAATGGCGGGCAGATTGTCGGCCAGTGAGCGTTCGGTGAGAAGCGACGGAAACGAAAAATCTTCGAGCCACGCGAGCCGCTTCTGAGAATCCAGGTAGGCAAACCGCAAATGATCTTTGCCAACTTCAACGCACAGAACCGATTGCTCCGTTTGAGCGGCATCAAACGAATTCTGGCGAATAGCGACAATTGGAGACACAGTGGCGGTGGTTAACAAAAGCGTGAGGTAATCTGGTTTAGACAGGCTAATTACAACATTAACAAATTATGAAGCAAGAAAGCCCCGCAAGGCAAACACGTCATCTAGTGAACGGCACCCTTGAAAGAGCGTATGGACTTCGTCGGGTGGGTATGATTTGATTTCATCAAAGCTCATAAACCGAACTTCTTCAATAATCTGATCGTCAAGACCCATTTCCGGGTCTACTCCTTGCCGAACAAATCCGCCAATAACGCGAATCTCGAAAAAAAGCTCCAGCGCATGAAGGGGCGGCTCTCTGAATTCGTTCACGAACAACAGGTCTCCCACCTCAATTTTCAGGCCAGTTTCTTCGTCAAACTCACGAATAAGCCCTTCGCGGGTGGCTTCGCCAAACTGAAGGCCACCGCCCGGCGGACACCAAAACGTATCAGACTGATTTATGCCCCGATGCCGAACCATCAGGAGCCGGTCGCCCTCGCAATGCAACCCACACACCCGCAGGCGGAGCCGATTACCATATAATTTAAGCACTTCAGTACGTGCCTTATCCTCAGTCAGCGTCGTCATTTATATTCAACAGTCAAAAAAGAGGACAAAGATACACGGAAAATAAACGCTTGATGTAGACTCCTGCACGATGGATTGTTCGTCAACCTTTACCTTTACCCGATGCTTCAACTCCTGACTCCCGGTCCATGGCCCGCTTACGAACTTATTGACTCTGGTGGTTTCGAGAAACTTGAACGGTTTGGCGACTATGTGCTGGCCCGCCCCGAACCCCAGGCCATTTGGGACAAATCGCTGCCCCAGACCGATTGGGATCATCGCGCTCACGCCACGTTCCGGCGCGACCGGCAGTCACCAGAACGGGGCGACTGGCAAAAGACCCCCAATATGCCCGATCCGTGGTTTATCGACTATCAGCAGACTGGCCTCAACCTTCGGTTTAAACTCGCACTGACTTCGTTTAAACACGTCGGGATTTTCCCCGAACAGACCACCAACTGGGCGTTTATTCACGATAAAGTGAAGGCGTTACAGTCGGGAAAGGCGGCCATTGCCCGGCCAAAGATGCTGAACCTGTTTGCCTACACGGGTGGGGCATCGCTGGCGGCTTGTCAGGCCGGGGCCGACGTGACCCATGTGGATGCCGTGAAACCCGTAATTACCTGGGCACGAGAAAATATGGATCAGAGTAACCTTAAAGACATTCGCTGGGTGGTTGAGGATGCCCTCAAATTTGTTCGGCGCGAGGTTCGCCGGGGCAATACCTACAACGGCATTATTTTGGATCCACCCGCCTACGGACGCGGGCCAGATGGCGAAAAATGGGTACTGGAAGAACACCTCAACGATCTGCTCAAAACCTGCGCCGACCTGCTGGACCGCGAGAACCGCTTTTTTATTATCAATTTATACTCACTCGGTTTCTCATCGCTGATTCTCGACAACCTCATGCGACAGGTGTTTGGCACGCCCGCGGGGGCCGAATGGGGCGAGTTATATTTGGGTGACCGCTACCAAAAGCGGCTTCCGCTGGGCGTTTTTTATCGGTTTTAGCTATATTTGTCCTAAAAGAGCGAACGTGTGAAAGAGCAAAAGTGTGCCGCAACGGAGGTTGACAAAGCGATAGAGCAAAAAAATGCTGCAACGGAGGTTGATAAAACGATAGAGCGAGTGGCATATTGCTGGATCAGCACTCTTTCAACCTCCATTTCGGCACTCACTATCTCTTTTACTCTTTCGCTCTTGCTGCTCTCGTGCGGGGCTAATCCGCGCCAGCAAACACACATTCCGGCTTTGCCGATGGGTAGCGATAGTTCCCGCACGGAGGCTACACTTCGTTCGCTGACTCGTGCCATCAACCAGTCGTCGTCGGCATCGGCCTATGCCAAACGAGCCAGAATCTATTTAGAAACTGGTCGCTCGAAAGAAGCCCTGACTGACATTGACGAAGCTATCAGCCGCAATAATACCGAAGGGTCTTATTTTCTCATTAGAGCACAAGTCTTGCGGGTTCTCAAATTACCGCAAAAAGCACTTGATAACGCGCAACGAGCCGAGATTCTGGGAGCCGATACCCCCGAATTATACACTCTGCTGGCCGATGTATGGCAACAACAAAACCAGTTTGCCAAAGCTCGTTTATGCCTTGCCAAAGCCTTACAAATGGCTCCCTATGATGGAGAAGCGTACTTTTTTAATGGAATTATTACGGCCAAACAGGGCGATACCACGCAGGCGTTGTCGCTCTATCAGCAATCACTGAAGCTGAAACCCCGTTATTTGGAAACATACAATCAACTGGCAGCCGTCTATCGGTCGCTGGGCGATTTGGGGTCAGCCCTGGCCTATAATGAGC
>JAJAYX010000210.1 GCA_026785985.1 Rudanella sp.
GTACCGGGGTGTTTTGCGATTCAACAGCCTTTTTGAGGGCTGGATGCTACTTTATAAAGATGTGGGTACACGGTAGGCAAAGGGCAGGGGATAGATTCGCCCGAAGGGCAGGGGCATATCTGTGAAAAAGAGGCCACCCGAATGAGCAAAGCCTTTTTGTACGCCATTTATCAGGCTGGAAAATAACGGTTTATCACGTGAGAACGTCCGTTTCTTGCCACCGCTCAGGCCTCAAATTGCAACACCTTTGTCCAGAAATTAGTGGGGTATTACACAACTATTCTAATCAGTGAACAACAACACCATCATCAACTCAAACGTATGAATCGCTTCGCAAAAACCCTATGCAACCGATTGCTAATCAGCTTATTCACTTTGTTGATATTGATTCCGCAATCGTGTACTGAGAAAGAAACCGAGCCAGTTGCCACCTCAAACGGGCCAAAAAAGATTGAGTATCACCAACTTGTTCTGGAGTGTACGAATTTGACAACCCAAAACAAGGGCGTTGCCATTCTCGATTTTCGGTTCGACACCTACGACGGTGGCATCGCAGGTTTTGCGTCGGGTAAATACCTGTCTTTCAACACCACGAACTATACCCCGATAGACGCGGCCATCCAGGCGGCCAATGCAGCCATTGCCAGTAAAGCCGCCGAGGTGCAAACGGTGCCAACCCTGACCGACTTCGTGGTGAGCAGGCTCTCGAAAGTGTCAGGTTATGCGGCTACGAAAGACCTAAGTGGCGATGCTGTCTGGGGGATTCTGGGCCATGAAAAAACCCTGATTGCCCGGCTTGATACCAAATCCAGTGAGTGGAAATTTGATGTGGAACAATTTCTGACCGCACTCATCGCCACGCCCGCTCAGGCGCAGGGTGACAATTCGATTCAGGCAGCCCCAGGTGGTCAGTACCACAGCAACTATTTCTATAGCCCACCGCCCCAGCCCGGCTCTTCCCTACCCGAATACCGGATGGTAAATCCGTCCGTAAAAGCCCCCATGCCATCGAACAGTACGCCGGGGCAGCGCAGTGCAGCCGGAGAAACACCCAATCAGCGAGCCACCCGCGAAAATGCGGAAGCAGAAGCGTCCGTGGCAGGCCGTGCGCCAAACCAGGGCGCGCAGGGGCGACAGGCCGTGCGGGATGCCTTAGCTAACATTTACAACGGCCTCGGCGATGTCTACAACGCGGCCAGGGCAGGACGGTCGGCGGGCGACCCACACGTTTATTCGCACGATGGGCGGGTGTATGGTTTTCAAACGGTGGGTGAATTTGTGGCTACCAAGGGCAGCAATTTTGAGGTGCAGGCCCGGCAGGAAGATGCGTATAAAACCGGTTCTGCTGCGGTCAATACGGGAGTAGCGGCCCGGTTGGGGACTGATGAAATTTGTTTTTTAGTCAATCCGGCGGCTCTGAATGCTCCGCGCCTGTTTGTCAACAAAAAAGAAACCGCACTATCGGCACTCGCACAGGTTTCGCTTTCCGGTGGCAACAAACTCCAGTTGGTATCCCCCGAAAAAATACTATTCAGCAATGCCCAGGGCGAAGGCGTAGTTATTTACTGGAATACCCCCTACCTCGATTATGCCGTGACGTTGGGCAATGCCCGAAAAGGGGCCGTAACGGGTCTGATGGGCAATTATGATGGTGATCCTGGCAACGATGGTCAACTGAGCAACGGCACCACGCCCCCCGTTGACCATACGTTCAAGACTATCCATACCCTGTTTGCCGATAGCTGGAGGGTCACGAACCAAACGTCGTTATTTGTGTATGAAGCGGGTAAAAACACCGATTCCTTCACCGACCGGGCGTTTCCGAAAACGTTTCCGGTGCTCGACCCCGATAAACTGAAATGGGCCGAGGGTGTTTGCCAGACAGCCGGTATCACCCGCCAACCCGAACTGGGTCAGTGCATTTTCGATGTCGGCATCACGGGTGATACCCGCCTGGCCCAATCGGCGATGTTGAGCCAGCGGGAATTTCCGGCCAGTGCCGATGTGGGCGTGTTTACGAATCTGAAAGTCGATGTGAAAGAAGGGCAGTCCAACGACCCACAAACCCGCAATTTGCTAGACCTTGACAATGGCATTTTCTATCGTTTCGGCGATGGTGCATCGGTAGCGGCTGACATCGACGTGGTGTTTGAGTATTATGCCGGGCCGTGGTTTGCCGGGCCACGGGCGGTCAAAAACTGTGGTGTATCCTGCGGTGCCTATTCCATCTGGCCCAACATAGAGCAGCAAAAATGGCCTTTTTTCGCCAATACCTTTTTGCGATACACTACTATCCCAGCCAATCAGTGGGATGCGTTTGGGAATGCCGCCGATTTGCGCCGGGCCTGGACATTTGATACGAGGGCCGACGAAAAAACGGAACTCATTACCGGACTTACCGACCTGAATACGTCGGCCCCACTAACCCAGTTTCTTTGGTCATTCAAAACCCAGCAGGGCAAAAAGGGGCTTATTCGCTTCACTCAGGCCAGTGTCGATAAAACCGGGAACAAGGCTACCTTCACGTTCGGCGTGAAGATTGAACGTTAACCCACCCCGGTGCTGTGGTGTGGCGAAGTTCCCATTGCGGGCGGCCCTCGTGGTGCCTCCACCCGCGACTGTGATTGGCACCGGGTTAAAATAAACCAATAAACTCCATTCTCGCATGAAACGAAACCTGATTTACCTGCTTTTTTCCCTGTTTCTAACCACTAACCTACTGGCTCAGAGCGCAGTTGGCAACTGGAGACGCACGGCCGTGTTGCTCACCGAAGCCAATGGAAAAACCGAAGATATGATGCCAATGATGACCAAAAATATGCCCTGCACCGCCGAGATTACCTATTCGTTTATGGCCGACGGCAC
>JAJAYX010000211.1 GCA_026785985.1 Rudanella sp.
CCCGAACGTCCCTGATTCTGTATCACATTGTCCGTTTACTGGCTGCGTTTCAGCCCCTCGAACTCGTGGCCGTGCAGCCCCAACTGCTGACCGATGCCCGCGCTCAACTGGCCCTTGCTACGCATCCAATGAACCGGGTAATTTTGTCCACAACCCTGCTTCGACTTGGTGACCAACCGCCCCCGCTGGATCTGACAAACATCGAAGCCTCATTCTCCACCTTCCATTTTTTCATTGCAGGCATGCTCACCGCCTATGAACATCCGTGGCTCAACCGGCTGGCTTCGTGGCCTTTCGTACAGATGCGGTGGTCGTGCGAAGCGCATTGCCGGGCGTTGGTAGCGGAGTATTTAGTAGAGCAGGAAAGGAAGAAAGGAGGGGAAAGGGAGAAGAGGAAATAAAGGGGTATAAAACTCAGTTTCCGGAACAACCGGGGCGTAATAGGGTTCTTATTATCTGTCCCATTATCAGTTCCCCGTACGCTCTCCTTTCTTCCACTTTCCCTTTCCTCCTTTTTTCTATGAGCCGCGCGTTTCTCAAAATCGAATCTGCCGACGACCCGGTTGTGATTCCTGCCCGCGCCCCGCTTCCGCCGGGCGTTGATAATTACGTGACACCCCGTGGCCTGTCGCTGCTTCGAGCCGAACTCGCCGAGCTTGAGACCGAGCGCGTTATGGCGCAGACAGAAGAACACGACGAAACGGAGCGCACCCGGCAATTGGCCCTCATTAACGGCAAAGTAAATGCCCTCAACAGTCGCATCGCCAGCGCCCACCTAGTTAATCCGCACGACCACCCCGACCAAAACACAGTGCGATTTGGAGCCACCGTGACGCTGAAGCCCCGCCCCGGCAAAACCACCCTGCCCGAACGCCAACTTACCATTGTGGGCGTTGACGAAGCCGATGTTTCGCACGGTCTGATTGCCTTTACGGCGCCCCTTGCCCACGCGATGCAGGGCAAAAAGGTGGGCGATCCGGTTATGGTCAGGACCCTGAAAGGCGAAGATATGCTGGTGGTAGCATCCATTGATTTTTGATTGACGGGTTATCCGCGTGCCATTTCATGGAGTATCTTGCGGACGCAAAACCACTTTCCATGACTAATCAACCTCTTCGCGTGCTTGTTGTTGGCTGCGGCAACATGGGTGCTTCCCACGCTCAATCGTATCAACTCCTCGACGGTTTTCAGATTTGCGGCATCGTTTCAACGGGCAAAAGCAAGTATGTGCTCAACGAGAAACTCGGCGGCAACTATCCCCTTTTCGATGATTATGCTACGGCCCTTACCGAGACAAAACCCGATGCGGTCTGCATCTCGACCTACCCCGATACCCACGAGCAGTTTGCCGTGATGGCCCTTGAAGCGGGTTGCCACGTATTTATTGAGAAACCCCTTGCCGACACCGTTAAAGGCGCTGAGCGGGTGGTGACTGCTGCCGAAAAGGCAGGTAAAAAAGTGGTAGTGGGGTATATTTTGCGGGTACATCCGTCGTGGGAGCGGTTTGTAGCCGAGGCTCAGCAATTGGGGAAACCGTTGGTAATGCGGATGAACCTGAACCAGCAGAGCCACGGCTACATGTGGACAGTCCACCGTAACCTCATGAAATCGCTGAGTCCGATTGTTGATTGCGGGGTGCATTACATCGACGTGATGTGCCAGATGACGCGCTCGAAACCCATTTGGGTCAGTGCCATTGGCGCCCGAATGACCAACGACATTCCCGCCGATAATTACAACTACGGACAGCTACAAATCCGTTTTGAAGACGGCTCCGTAGGTTGGTACGAAGCCGGTTGGGGACCCATGATGAGCGAAACGGCCTTTTTCGTGAAAGACGTGATCGGGCCAAAAGGGTGCGTATCTATCGTAGCCAAAAATGCGGGCAACACCGGCCAATCCGACAATGTGGATGCCCACACCAAAACGGAATCTCTCCGGGTGCACCGCGCCGACCTCAATGCCAACGACGAGTTTGCCCACCCCGACACCTGGATCGACATGCACGACGAACCCGACCATCAGGAACTCTGCAACCGTGAGCAACGCTATTTTCTCAACGCCATCCAAACCAACCTCGACCTTACCGACCACCTCGCCGACGCGGTCAACTCGCTTCGCATTGCCTTTGCCTGTGATGAAAGCGTGAGGACGGGGGAAGTGGTGCGGTTGTGAGACTACTCTCGCTTTTGCCGCTGTAACTCGTCCAGCAAATATTCCAACCCGTTTAGCCAGATTTCGTAGAGGGTCTGGAGCAACATGCCCAGTTTGCCAGGTGGGAAGCCCTTTCTGGCAAACCACTCCAGGTAGTACACGGGCAGTTCGCGGAGGAGCCGTCCCTTGTATTTGCCGAACGGCATCGGGTAGCGAATCAATTCAAGCAGTAGTTCGGGATTGCCGGGAGTGAGGGGGTCGGGCATATTTTACCAACTATTTATAACAAACACAGAACCCCAAACAACTCCTCAGAGTGCCGTTTAATAAACTTGAATTCAAGTTCTAATTACCCAACCCCCAATTCCCAAACCATGACGAACCGGCGAAACTTTCTAAAAACGGCAACGGCGGCTGTGCCGCTGCTGGCAACCACCCTGCTTGCACCGGCAGTCACGGCTTTTGCCCCACCATATCCCAATCAAAAGGGGCCACTTCGCCTGAGCTGCAACCTGTATTCGTTCAACGAGCCGATGCTGGTTACGAAAACCATGACACTGGAGCAGGTGTTCCAGTTTTGTGCGGAACTTGGCTTTGATGCGGTCGATCCAACAGGCTATTATTTTCCGGGCTACCCGGCGATGCCTGCCGACAGCTACATCTACGAACTCAGGCGAAAAGCATTCCGGTTGGGCCTCGACATCAGCGGAACGGGTGTTCGCAATGATTTCACCCTTGCCGACCCGTCCAAACGCAAAGCCGAAATCGACCTGGTCAGGCAGTGGGTGACAGTGGCCGCCAAACTGGGTGCGCCTTGTCTGCGGGTGTTTGCGGGCAAAGGCGTTCCGGCCGGATATACCCGCCCCGATGTGGTGAACTGGATGGTCG
>JAJAYX010000212.1 GCA_026785985.1 Rudanella sp.
ACTGCTCAAACGATTCGGCAATTTTCACGGCCTTACTCGTGTCAATAGAGCCGTCTTCGTTTTCGGGTGTATAGTTCAGTTCGCAGAAGAGTGCCCTGTTCCGGCGTTGTTCCAGGCATCGGAGCTTTCGGCAGCGGCACTATCTAAGCGTTCATAAATTTCAATGGTAATACTGGGCTGTAGTTCTTTGAGCAGCACACCCAGTGTCGCGCTCATGATACCCGCACCGATTAAAACAACGTGGGGACGTGAAGCAGGTTGTTTTGTTGAAGCCATGCGTTAATGTGCTATTAGCTGCTGGATTAACCACCGCCAGGGTTGTTTTGTGGCAGCTTTACCAATTTTTCTATTAAAATGCTCTACTTTTGTGCCTTAGAAACCGACGCATGGCCACCGAGCAAATTCTGATTCTGGATTTCGGTTCGCAATACACCCAACTCATCGCCCGCCGGGTCCGCGAACTGAACGTTTATTGCGAAATCCATCCCTACAATAACATCCCCCCGATTACGCCCGCCACGAAAGGTATCATCCTCTCTGGCAGCCCCTGTTCCGTCCGCGATGCCGATTCACCCATGGTGGATTTGGGCAAATTCCGCCAGCAGATGCCCGTTTTGGGTGTGTGCTACGGGGCGCAATTACTCGCCCAAACCGGCGGGGGCGAGGTACAGGCATCAAGCATTCGGGAATATGGCCGGGCCAAACTCGGCACCGTCAACGCGGAGAATCGTCTGCTTAAAGGGCTGGATCAACACTCGCAGGTCTGGATGTCGCACGCCGACACCATCACCCGCGTTCCTGAGTCCTTCCAGATTATTGCCTCCACCAAAACCGTTCGGGTGGCGGCTTTCCAGATCGAAGGCGAAGAAACCTACGGCATCCAGTTTCACCCCGAAGTGACGCACTCACTCCAGGGAAAACAACTGTTAAACAACTTTGTAGTCGATATTTGCGGGTGCCGGCAGAACTGGACTGCCGACTCGTTTGTGGACGCTACCGTGGCCGACCTCAAAGCCAAACTGGGCGATGATAAAGTCGTGATGGCCCTCTCGGGCGGGGTCGATTCGTCGGTGGCGGCTACGTTGGTTCACCGGGCCATTGGCCAGAATCTGTACTGCATTTTCGTAGATAACGGCCTGCTCCGCAAAGGCGAGTTCGAGCAGGTACTGGACGGCTACCACACCCTCGGCCTCAACATCAAGGGGGTCAATGCCAAAGACCAGTTCTACTCGGCACTCGCGGGCCTCACCGACCCCGAAGCCAAGCGCAAAGCCATCGGCAAATCGTTCATCGCCGTGTTCGACCACGAAGCACACCTGCTGGAAGATGTTGCGTGGCTCGGTCAGGGCACCATCTATCCTGACGTGATCGAGTCGGTGTCCGTAAAAGGGCCATCGGCCACCATCAAGTCGCACCACAACGTGGGGGGCCTGCCCGATTTTATGAAACTGAAAGTGGTGGAACCGCTCAATACGCTCTTCAAAGACGAGGTTCGGGCCGTTGGCCGGACGTTGGGGCTGCCCCAGTCGCTGTTGGGTCGTCACCCGTTCCCCGGCCCCGGTCTGGGCATTCGTATTTTGGGTGATGTGACCGCCGAAAAGGTCGCTATTTTGCAGGAAGTGGACTTTTTGTTCATCGACGGCCTCCGTCGCTACGGTCTTTACGATCAGGTTTGGCAAGCCGGAGCCATGCTGCTCCCCGTTCAATCGGTGGGCGTTATGGGCGACGAACGCACCTACGAGCGCGTGGTGGCCCTTCGCGCTGTGACCAGTGTGGATGGCATGACCGCCGACTGGGCGCACCTGCCCTACGAGTTTCTGGCCGACATTTCAAACGAGATCATCAACCGCGTAAAAGGCGTGAACCGGGTGGTCTATGACATCTCAAGCAAGCCCCCGGCCACGATTGAGTGGGAATAAACGGGTCAACTGTTCACTGTCTCAAACCCCTCGCCCAAGTCAAAATTCGTTTGGTCGGCGGGGAGTTGGAGGAACGCTTCGGCAGCGGTGAGGTTGGTGAAGTCGCCGGAGCCGGAGCCAGGGAGTGGATGGGCTAACCGCAATCCGTCGGGGGTGTACGTAAACCGGACGGGCAGAAAATACGTCAGAGCGGGTTGAATTTTGACCGGCTCGGCAAGTTGCGCGTAGGTTGTGGGCGGTTCGGGTTGGCCCATCGAAGCCCGCAGGTGCGGCAACACGTATTTATAGGTACACATCGTGGTCGAAACGGGGTTGCCGGGCAGGGCAAATACCACCTGTTTATCGCCATCGGTGGTGCCGAACCAAAGGGGTTTGCCGGGTCGCTGCTCGATCTTGTGAAAATGCCGGTTCACCCCCAGCGAGGTCAGCGTGTCGGGAACGAAGTCGGCTTTCCCGGCAGAAACGCCCCCGCTAATAACCAGCATATCGTTGGTAGCCAACAGAGTAGCAATTCCATCCCGCAACAAGTCTTTATCGTCGGGCAGGTGGTTGAGCGTGGCCCGAATCCCCATCGACCGCAGAATTGCCTGGATAACGTAGGTATTTGAATGGCGAATCTGGTGGGGCGAAGGTGTTTCGTCCACGTTCACCAGTTCGTCGCCGGTGGCGATGATGGCCACGCGGGGCAGGGTCGCCACGGTCAGCGTTGAAGCCCCCACCGAAGCCACCACCGCCACGTCGACGGCCCGAAGCCGGGTGCCAACCCGCAGTAATTCATCGCCCTGTAGTCGGTCGGTGCCTTGCCGATGAACATTTTGCCCGGCCTGAATCTCGTCGATCTGCACCGTCGCCGTTCCATTCTCAATCAACAAATCTTCGTAGCGCACCACCGTATCGGTGCCGCCGGGCAGCACCGCCCCGGTCATCACTTCCATGCACGTTGACGTATCGGCCAAATTGCCAGCCGCCTGACCTGCCACCTGCATACCCGCCACTGTAAACTGCCGCTGTCCACCCGCAAAAGCCTCATACCGAAAGGCAATGCCATCCATCGTGACCCGGTCGAAGGGTGGCACATCGCGGTCGGCGGTGAGCGATTGGCGAAGCACTCGGCCAACGGCTTCTTCCACAGAAACAGTTTCGTCGGGCAGGTTCAGCAAGTGCTGTTGAATAATGCGGGAAGCGTCGAGAACAGAAAGCATAATTTTGACGGAGAAAGGGGGCAAGTTAGCTATTTTTACCCCATGAAAGATTTCTCACACCTAGATGTCCAGGGAAACCCGGCCATGGTCGATGTGGGCCAAAAGGCTGTAACGCGCCGGACTGCCCATGCCCAAAGTGTTGTCCGCTTGCCCGATTCGGTGGTGGCGCAGTTTCAGCAAGAGGACATTCATACGAAGAAAGGCCCTGTGTTTCAGACCGCTATCATTGCCGGAACAATGGCCACCAAACGCACCGACGAACTGATTCCACTCTGCCACTCGCTGGGTTTAGACAGTTGCCGCCTGACCATTCAACTTATTGGTCACGACGCAGTAATTGATTGTTCAGTAGCTACCGAAGGCAAAACCGGCGTTGAAATGGAAGCGCTGGTAGGGGCTTCGGTGGCCGCGCTGACTATTTACGATATGTGCAAAGCTCTCTCGCACGATATTGTCATCACCGAAACCAAATTAATGGCCAAAGCAGGCGGCAAACGCGATTTTAAGCGTGATTGACTCTTTGCCAACAGAAACATCTGCATTCAGTTTGAGTTAATCAGGGCATGAACGGACTCAAACGAATAGCTTTTCTGGCCGGTACGCTACTGACAGGCAATAGTGCAACGGCGCAACAAGCCACCAAAACAGACAATCCAGCCCTGCGCGACTTCAGCCGCCAACGCATTCAGCATCAACGCACATTGGGCCTCACGCTGGGGTCGTATGCCCTGGCGAATATTGCCGTGGGTGCCCTGGCAGCCAGTCGCGACCGAACGCGGCCCGACCGCACCGAAGCACATTATTTTCACCGCATGAATGTGTATTGGAACGTAGTCAATCTGGCTATTGCCGGAGCCGGGTTGATTGGTTCGCGTAAGGCCAACCCCGATAACGAAACGCTGAGTCAGGCTGTTGAGCGGCACGAGGGTATGAAGCGAATTTTGCTGTTCAATACGGGTCTCGATGTAGCCTACGTGGCGGGGGGAGCCTACCTGATCGAGCGGGGCCGCAACCACCCCGACGATCGCAATAGGCTAACGGGTTTTGGCAAATCCATTGTAGTACAAGGCGGTTTTTTGTTTGTTTTTGATTTGGTGAACTACGCCCTCTTCAAACGCCGGGGCGACAAGCAACAGGCTCTTTTGCTGGGCCGCACGAGCGAGGGAGTTGGGCTGGTGGTGCCGTTGAAATAGTATCTTTGTACAGTTCCAAACACAAGATACTAATGGCTTACAGCGATTTTACCCTTGAACGATTGAAAAAAGACTGCGGAGTGGCTCATGAACGGGTAGATTTTTTCATGAAACCCCACCGCATCGTTGAACCATCAGCCCAATTGGAGCAGATTTTAGCGGATAATAACGAGCTTCCCCTGCTTACCGAAAAAGCAAAATCCGAGTTTTTGATCTCACCGATCCTACATGAATTGTACCGAAATAATAACAGACAATTCACAATCTATTCCGGCTTTTCTTTTAATGTCAACGAAACGCTTTTTGGTTTTTGCGATTATCTTCTTGGCAGAGAACCACATAGTTTAACAGTTGACGCGCCCATTTTTTGTGTTGTAGAAGCCAAAAATCGAAGCATTGAAGAGGGCTTTGGCCAATGTGGTGCCGAAATGTATGCGGCCTGGTTGTTTAATCAGCAGGCTGGCAGACCAGTAGATACCATATATGGATCGGTAACGGACGGCTATAGTTGGGTTTTTTTACGGTATCAGGGTGAGAAATTAGAAATCGACCTCCCCCGTTTTACCCTAAACGAACTACCTCAATTGCTCGGTGCTCTGCAAACGATTGTTGATTATCATTTATGAACGACGACGATTTTCTGCGCGAGGCCATCCGGTTGGCCCGCGACGGTATGAACACCGGAAAAGGCGGCCCGTTTGGTGCCGTTATTGTTAAAGACGGGCAGATTGTGGGCCGGGGCAGCAATATGGTCACCTCCACCAACGACCCCACCGCCCATGCCGAAGTGGTGGCCATTCGCGATGCCTGTCGAAATCTGAACACGTTTCAACTGGAAGGCTGTACACTCTATGCCTCCTGCGAACCCTGCCCCATGTGCCTCGGGGCTATTTATTGGGCGCGACCAGCCCGAATTGTCTATGGTGCGTTCCATTCCGATGCCGCCGACTCGGGTTTCGACGATCAATTTATCTACAAAGAAATCGACAAACCCCGCGAACAGCGCAGCATTCCCATGACACAAGCCCTCCGCACCGAAGCCAACACGGTTTTCGCCGAATGGAAATCCAAACACGCCAAAACGCACTGTTAATCAATGTCCTCCCACCACATCGTCCGCGACGAACAGGAACCCGCTTTATTGATCGCTAACGGCGAACATTGCTCCGACGAACTGTTGGGGCAACTGCTGGAGTGGTCGCCGGTGGTGGTGGTGCTCGACCGGGCCATCTGGCGGGTACTCGATCTAGGCATTAAAGTCGATGTGTTGCTGGGCGATTTTGATGTTCGGGCCGATGGGTCTGGTTTAGACCTCGATCTGATCCGTCAGCAACAATACCCCCTGACCGTTGTTCACGCACCCGATCAGGACAAAACCGACCTCGAAAAAGGCATCGAGTACCTGATTGAGCGGGGTCATTCGGCGGTCAACATCGTGTGGGCCACCGGCCGCCGGGCCGATCATAGTCTGACTAACATGACTAACATTGTTCGGTATAAGAACCAGATTAAGGTGGTGATGCTGGATGATTATTCGCGGATTTTCCCGTTGGTTGGCACCTACGAGAAATGGTACGAAGCGGGAACTCCGCTGTCACTCGTGCCAGTCGGAACAGTGGAAGGCATTGTAACAGAGGGGCTTAAATATAATCTATACGATGAAAGTCTGACGCTTGGCTACCGTTCGGGCAACAGCAACGAAACCACTCAGGATGGATTCGTGAAGGTATCGGCCCGCTCCGGCGATCTGCTGATGATGGAGTGCTGGGATTGAATTGATATCACCAACGCGACCAGCCAGCAAACGCTTCCCGGGGCCATCAGTCGTTCATTCAGCGGGTCGAATGGGCTTATCGTTCTCAATACAAACAGGGTCAGAAAATAGGCTAAACCAACGCCAAATAACCGGCGGGCAAGCGGTGTTGGGATGACCGTGACCGATTGCCCTATAAACGTTCGCCGGAGCCAGCAAATGGCTATGATGATTTCCAAAGCCTGCACCAAGGCCATAAAACCAACGAATTCGGTTTGCCTGCCGGGTCGATAATCGTATAGTAAAACCTCATTCAGTGCGGCCACGCTCACGATGTTGAGCAGTTCTGGCCAGGCTTCGGTGGGCAACAGGCGCGGCCCGCCGAACGGGTGGCCAGTGAGGAAGTGATTGAGTAGGATGAGGGGGGCGATACCGAGGAGGATATTCAGTGAAACAGTCCGTCGCACGGCGGTCCGTCGCACGGCGATGCTCCACTGGGCCAATACCAAAAACAACCCCACATACCGCACCCAAACCAGGGCCACCAACAAACCCACCATCCGATGTGCATGGGCACGGGTTGGCCCAACTTGTAAGCAATTTAGTGTCCAAACCGTTTCGAGCAACAGCACGATGAACAACGTTTCTGACCAGGTGTAGGCAAGCAGGCGGAGGTTGCCGGGCAACAGCCAGATACACAGCAGGAAAACCGCCCGTTTCATCCCCACCCGACAGGCCCAGGCCCAACCAAAGTAGCCCAGTGCCAGCCAGTTAACAAATTTAGAGGCCCACAGAACAGGCAAGCTTGTGATACCCGAAACAAGCCAGATCAGCCCGGAATATCCTGGTGGAAAAATGCCGGTGTAGGTGCTCCAGGCGGTGGCCAGCCGGAGATAATGGGCCGAGTCGGGGGAGGTGGCCTGGGTGGGATGCCAAACTGAAATACCCGCGACGAGTACCCCCAATAGTCCCCAAAGGGCAAGCAACAATCGACGGTCGCGTTTCATCGAATCAGCAGGATTCGCCCGGTTAAGGAGGCAACAGAACGAAGCATAAACGCAGACGCATTAAGTCCAGTCAATTGAAAATGATATAGATACAAACCAGCGGGCAGAGCATCTCCGCCGTCATCGGTGCCGTTCCAGACCCATTCGTTAGTGCCGATATGACCCGGAAGTCCTACTGTTCGTACCAGTTGCCCCTTGAGGTTGGTGATGGTTATTTGGATAGCGTCGGGTGGCGTAGTACCAGATAGCGTACACTGAAATCGGGTTGGGG
>JAJAYX010000213.1 GCA_026785985.1 Rudanella sp.
ATTTTGGGTAGCGGCCAACTCTTTAGACGAGGCCTTCACATTGGTCTGATTCTGAGCAATCTGGTTTTTTAACTGGAAACCCTGAAAAATGGGTACTGAAGTCGATACCTGAAAATTGTTAGACCGCACTGCCTGATCCACAAAGGCGTTGGTGCCGGGGTTAATATTCCGCCCCGAGCTCAGCCCCTGCGAAATAAAGCCGTTCACGGTGGGTAACTGGTTGAATTTCGACTGCCGGAGTTGCAACTCGCTGCCCTGCACCTGAATCTGCCCCTGCCGTACTTCGATGTTATTTTGTAAAGCCAGATCAATACATTGCTGTAGGCCCATTATCGGGGCCGGGTTTGCCGGGGCCGTTATTACGGCTCCCGTGCCGGGCGTAACCGCCGACGGATTGCCCTGCGCCAGCGTTAGGCCCGCATCGGCACTCACCAGAATTGCACAGGCCAACAAGCCTTTTTTGAACTTCACTCGCATAGTCATGACTTATTTCGGTTCAATGTTACACATAGAGAAAGGGTCGCACCTATTGATTTGGGATAAGCGGACGTATTCAGTTGCCAACTACCCCATCCACCCATCTTTCAGGTTTAGGATCCGGTTGCCGCAGGCAGCGTTGGTGTCGGAGTGCGTCACCTGCACAATGGTAACGCCATCTTCCTGATTCAGTTTTTTGAACAGTTCCATAATCGAGCGGGCCTGGTCAGAGTGCAGGTTGCCGGTGGGTTCGTCGGCGAAAATCACGCGGGGGTTATGGGCAATGGCCCGCGCAATGCCCACCAACTGCTGCTGCCCGCCCGACAGTTGTGCCGGAAACAAATCTTTTTTGGCCACCATATTAAAGCGGTCGAGCAGCTCGGCCACGCGGCTTTTGCGCTCCGACCCCGACAGGCCTTTGTAGAGCAGGGGCATTTCGATGTTCTCGTAAACAGTCAGTTCGTCGATCAGGTGATAAGCCTGAAACACGAAGCCAATCTGAGTCCGGTGGAGTTGGGTGCGTTTCTTTTCGGTCAGTTTCTGCACGGGTTCCTCCAGCAGCAGGTATTCTCCCTCCGAGGGTTCTTCGAGCAGACCGAGAATGTGCAGTAAGGTGGATTTTCCGGAGCCGCTTGGCCCCATAATAGAAACAAACTCGCCTTCATTGATGGTAAGCGAAATATTACGGAGAACATAGGTTTTCCCGAAACCGGCAGGGTAGTATTTGGCAACGTTGGTTAGTTGAATCATGATTGGTTAGTTGTCATTTTGCTTCGCGGTCATTGCTCATTTGCTTCGCGGTCATTGATAAGACGCGACGTAAATGACCAATACCATGCCAGACAATAAAAAGCCGCTCCCAGAGAAGAGAGCGGCTTTTTCAGACTTATACTTGTCCATTTACGGACGCTGACTGTTCGGCAGTGGACATTCTCCGGGTTTATTTCCCTCCCGTGGTCATGGTGCCGGGCATCAGAACAGTGTCAACTGAGTGAACGATACCGTTGGTTGCCGTTATGTCGGCCATATTAACGGTGGCTGTGCCACCCGTAATGTCCGTAATCGTTATAACATCGCCCTCTTTCTTCACCGTCAGTTTCCCCCCCTGCGCGGTTGTCAGGGTCTGATTGTTTTTGAGGTCTTTGGCCAGATAACGTCCCCGCACCACATGATAGCCCAGGAGTTGAGTTAGTTGCTGTCGGTTGGCAGGTTGCATCAGGGCTTCGAGCGTACCGGCATCGACCTTGGCAAAAGCAGCATTGGTTGGCGCAAACACGGTGTATGGTCCGCCTTTCTGGGCCATGTCGGTTAAGCTGGCAGCCTGAAGAGCCTGCAACAACGTGGAATGATCCGCCGACAAAGCTGCACTGGCGGCCAAATCGGCGTTGGTCGAAACAGCCGCAGTTTTGGCCGCTGTAGTTGTTCCGGTTCGCTCACGACCTGTGTTGGTTGCTGGTTGCCGTTGAGCCAGTGTGGCACTCATTGTTGCTAAAGAAAGCCCGAAGGCTAAAATCAGTTGCTTTTTCATACGTCTGCTGATTTTAGTTGGATTGGGATGATAAGGGGGGCACTTTGCTTCCCTTCATTAAGAACTATGCTTCTACTTACTAAATTGTTTAACCAATAGAATAAGTGGATTGTTTAAGTAAACGGTAGCAACCAGAGAATACCAATGCTCTGTAGGTTCTGTAGTTTATACGTATGACCATTATCCCGAAATTGACTAATACATAGTGAAGCCTGTAAACCTCTAAAGATCTATAGGTTTACAGGCTTCAAAATATTATTTCCCCAAAGCTGATTTTATGCCTCGAAAATTTTTAATGTAGATTTTAAGCCAAATATTATTTCTCAACCGATCCTTTTTCTTAGTTTTGCATAACAAAACCCCTTTACTAACCGTATTGAACTTTTCTGTAATGCACTTCAAACCTCACATTGGCATTTTGAGCATTTATGTCTAGTTTCCACTGGCATTCCTGACTCATTCTCCATCGACCGGGGCTCTCTGATTCCCCTATCTATTACCAAGCCGCTGTGAAGCTGGCCGTTCTCCGGTAATCAAAAAGTGACCTGTTTTAACCGTCTGGTCCGTAACTGATTGGTATTGGCTCTTAACTTCATTGGCCAAACCCCCGATTTTTCCTGCATTGCCGAACACACTCCCACCGGGTGTGATTTGAATTGTTTTTCCTGTGAGCTAATTTTTTGATGACTAAGTACTCGCTTCTCTGGCTGCTATTGCTGTGGCCCGGCTTGTTGTTGGCCCAACTCAACATCACCTCTCCCCAATCACGCATCGTTTATCAGCGTAACCTGTCTAATCAAGCCAATATTGTTGTTTCGGGTCTGGCTCCCCTCAACACCACCCGCGTTGAAGCCCGCTTAGTAGCACTGCCCGGTTATTCAGGAGCAACAACGGGCTGGTCGCCCCTCAGCTTAATCAGCAATAACAAAGCATTTCGGGGTTCATTAAATGGTTCTGGTGGCTGGTATCGGCTCGAAGTTCGGGCCTGGGCCGATGGCAACGTCTCTGCCGACGGCAGTATTGACCGGGTTGGCATTGGCGAAGTATTCATCGTGGCCGGCCAATCGAATGCCTTTGGTGTTCAGGAAGCCGGTGGTGCTTCCGATGACCGGGTTTCAGTAGCCGATTTTCGGGATAATGACGTGAATGAGCAGTTAATGCCCATTCGTTTCAGCCATGCCGATGGCGGTGGCAATGTTGGCCCATCAAACCCACTCTATATATGGGGGCAGTTAGGCGATCAACTGGTACGCCGGTTGCAGGTGCCTGTGTTGTTCATGGGCGCGGCCCAACCCGGCACTACCAGCGAGCAATGGCGCAAAACCGCCGAAGGCGACATGAGTTCCTCGTCGTTGCTGTTGCCCTATCGGCGGCTTGGCGCGGTGCTGTTTCATTACACGGCTCGCACTGGTGCCCGTGCGGTGCTTTGGCATCAGGGCGAAGGCGATGTTGGTCGCGGTCAGCAGCAGTATTTCGATAATGTTCAGTACCTCATCAACAAGAGCCGTCAACAAGCCAACTTTGGTGCCTTAGCCTGGGTGGTTTCGCGGGCCAGTTATGCTCTCGGCCAGTCAGATGGCAGTGTTATAAACGCCCAGAATCAGCTTATCAGCAATGTGCCGAACGTTTTCTCCGGCCCCAGCACCGACGGGCTGGTTGGCCCCGACAACCGGGCCGACAATGTTCACTTCAGCGGAGCAGGCCTATCGCGCCTGACGGACATGTGGAATCAGAGCCTGAGCGACGATTTTTTCAACCGCTCACAGCCGTTCAGCCCCTCATCCGACGCACCCAGCATCACCACGGGTTATGTGTTGCCAAACTCAGCCGCACCCGGCAGTCAGATCTGGGTTCCTTATGTGCAGCGGGGCCCTTTTGAAGGGGGTAACCAGTTCAAGGCACAGCTACTAAACTCTGGTGGTGGGGTCATCACGGAGTCTGGCATCAGTTCCCAAAATCCATTACTACTCACATTGCCGGGCGGTCTGCCATCAGGTGCCTACCGGGTTCGCGTTGTTTCGACACAACCCAACCTGACAGGTTCCGCAGGCGAGGCATTCCAGGTTTTCCCCGGTGCATCGAGCGGCAACAACAACACACCTACGCAGCCTTCTGTGGTGGGTGGCACTCCCGAAGCCAGCATTAATCGGGTTGGTTATAAATACGACTCACCCAGTCACGGTTTTCAATTGCTGGTGGGAGCCACTGGCCCTGTTGAGGTTCGGTTAGAGCGCATCGACGGGGGCTATTTTGGCGAAACCAACTGGGCTTCGGCAGGCGACAATGGCGATAACCCGGGTTTTAACAAAGCACGTTATTATGGTCCGGTAACGGTTGGTGTTGGTGGCGTAGAAGCAGGCCGTTACCGGTTATCGGTGCGCAAAGCAGGCGATCAGGGAGCCGGCGTATGGATCGAAGTGAACTTGCTTGATGGTCGTAACACCGTCTATTCATCGACCGATGGCACGCAGCCTTCCAACAACATAACGCCCCCGGTAACAACTCCTCCGGTAGAGCAGCCTATTTCACCGGGTTTTACCCCGCCAACCGCCGATTATATTGGCCAGATCGGGTACAAATATGATCTGCCAACGCACGGTTTCCAGTTATTAGGACAGGCCCAAGGCCCCGTTCAAATGAAACTGGAACGGCTGGACGGTGCGTTCAGCGAAACCCACTGGGGCAATGCCACGAGCGACAATGGCTACACAGGGTATAACTATTTCCGGTACTACGCTCCGCAGGGTTTAGGCATTGGGGGTGTTGAGCCAGGTCGTTATCGGTTGTCGGTTCGGAAACTGGGTGATACGGGCAGCAACGGTCAGTCGGTGGAAGTAACATTGCAAAATGGTCAGTTTCAAACAGGTGGAGGCAGTTACTCACCCACGCCCACCAACCCCACAACACCCACAACGCCTGTTAACGGCCCTGGTGTGACAGGCGGGCAAATTCGCAAAATCGGCTACAAATACGACATGCCAACCCACGGTTTTGAACTCCTCACGGAGGCTACCGGCTTGGTTGACGTTCGGCTCGAACGGCTCGACGGTGCTTTTGGCCTCACCAACTGGGGAAGCTCAGTGGTCAGTGGTGACTATAGCGGCTACAATGGCTACCGGCGTTATTCACCCGTTGCAGCGGGTGTTGGCGGTGTGGAAGCGGGTCGTTACCGCCTGTCGGCGCGGCTCACCGGCGATTCGGGTAATGGGCAGTCCGTGGAGGTTACACTGGGTAATGGGCAGTCGGAAGCCTGGACAGGTAGTGCTGGAGGCATAACTCCTGCAACGCCAACTCCTTCAGTACCCACCCCAACACCACCTACCCAATCAACTCAGGGTCTGATTCAGGCCATTGGCTATAAATATGACCTGCCAACGCATGGTTTTCAGTTACTGGCTCAGGCAACAACAGCCGTACAAATGCGGCTGGAGCGGCTGGATGGGGCTTTCAGTGAAACCAACTGGGGCGATGCCACTGCCGATAGCCGCGAATACAATGGCTATAACTATTACCGCTATTATGGCCCCGTTCAGATAGGCGTTGGGGGTGTTGTGGCAGGTCATTATCGGCTTTGGGTTCGAAAAGCAGGCGATTCGGGTAATGGGCAATCAGTGGATGTGACCCTGCAAAATGGCATCATTAAGGCATCGACACCGAATGCCCGCGTAGCTACGACACCCTCGCCGGAAGAGGTTGTCTGGCAGGTTTATCCGAACCCTGCCGAAAGCGAGGTGACGGTTACAGGTTCCACTAACCCCACCGATGCCATCCGAATGACCATGAGCACCCTGAATGGTCAGGCACAGCCTGTATCGGTATACGTGTTGGAGCCGGGCCGGTTCCGGGTGGGCCTCGGCAACGCCCCAACCGGCCTATACCTGCTCCGAATTATGGATGGCGAGAAGCCACTGGAAGTCCTGAAAGTACTAAAAGTGAAATAGCTATAGGTGTACTAAGAGTGTAGTGCGCAAGCCCCGATTGTGTTGTTTTTCATTAAACCAACACAATCGGGGCTTGTCTATGGTTAAAGATACAAACTGAAAAAGACTATGAAACGATACCTGTTGCTTTCTTTAGCCCTAATACCCTTCCTGTTGAGCCGGTGTGGCGTAAGCCGCCAACTTACTGAGGCAAAAGCTCTTGGCGATTGCCGCTACGCGATCAAATCCGCTGACAGTGTGCAAATAGCAGGCTATGATATTCGGCAGTTCCGCAATATGCGCAGCATCAACGATTTTAATCCTATCAAATTCCCACGAATCGCGGCTGGTTTACTCACGCGAAATATTCCGCTTGATGCCCGCATAAACCTCTCTGTTACGAATCCGACGAATAAAAACGCGGCCATCAATCAGTTGGAGTATCGGATCTTACTGGCCGGTCAGGAGTTGTTTCAGGGCTTTCTGAATCAGCGCATTGAGGTGGCAGCGGGTGGGGGGCAAACCGTGGTTCCGATTCGACTGAATGCCAATGCCTACCAGTTATTGACGGATGATAAAACGCGCGAGGCCTTCACTCAATTTGTGGGTAACCTCGCCGGAACCGATGACTCTAAAGCATCCCGCGTGACCATAAAAATTAAGCCTACACTCGACCTCGGCAACAAAGCCATTAACTACCCCGGCTATATCACCATCGAGCAGGATGTAACCAACAAAATTTTGTTCGGGCAGTAATCAGTAGGCAGGGGCACGCGCTTTATCAACGGCTTTCACAATGTTGCCCAGGCCTTTTTGCAATTTTTCGGAGGTGTCCCAGCTATAGCCAATCCTGATGTAGCGGGGGTCGGCTTCAAACCAATGCCCCCGGCCAACATAGGTGGCGTAGGTATGGAGCAGGATGTCGTGAAACCGGTCGGTGTCCAGATCAATGTCGGTTTTTATTTGGGGAAAGCAAACGCAACCACTCCTGTGCAATCAGCTCCCGCAGCTCTGGTTTCCCCTTGTGATCACCATAGAGCAAAAGCAAATCATTGAGATCGATGCCTAAATCGCCCAGCTTTTGGTCGGTAAACGAACTTTCGGAGAGGTTGCAATCAATGTTTTCATAGCTGAAACCTTCCGGGGCTTCTATTCCAATGGGCATTCGTCTGTAGAGCATATCGGGTAAACTTTTTGTGAATTTGCTTTGATGATACCAGTAAGTAGGTAGCCGTTTTACCAACTTAACCAAATGTAGCATGGAAATCGGTATTGATAGTTTTGCGGCCTCATCGTCGACCAGTAACCCCAGCGACTCGGTGAGCAACGTGGAAGAAATTGCCCGTTTGCTGGAACGGATCGAGTATGCCGATCAGGTAGGGCTGGATGTATTTGGCATTGGCGAACACCACCGCCGGGAATTTCTCGACTCAGCCCCAACCGTTATTCTGGCCGCAGCCGCAGCCCGTACCAAAAATATCCGCCTGACGAGTGCCGTTACGGTGTTGAGTGCCGCCGACCCGGTGCGGGCGTTTACTTTCCCCCCAATGCAGAGACTACTTACGTCTGACTTACATGTAGTTATAGTTATTGAGGTACAAATAAGGTACAGATTCGGTTTTGAACCTGACTTTTGATGTCAGTGAAGGTAGGGTTAATATCCATGTGGTCGCCCCCCTTTCGTTGCCGTGTCTGGTTTTTTTATGGGGGCTTGTGTTAGCTGCGCGTAATGTGTCTATCTTGCCGACTCGCTAAACCATTCACCAATGAAAAGACTGCTTACCCTCGCGGCTGTGGCCCTCCTATGTTCTGCCACATTACACGCACAAACAAACCTCGTCCTCTCGGCTCCGAACTCCACCACCCCTGGCAATTACAACGTTATTATCAATCCGCTACCGGGGCCAAGCCTTACCATGACTGGCTCACAAAACGTATTGACGGGTTCTCAGGCTGGTTACTCGAACCAAACTGGCGACTGGAACACGATGTCGGGATACGTGTCGGGTTATTTTAATACGACGGGTGGGTATAATACGTTTACGGGTGGTGCCTCTGGTTACAATAACAGAACAGGGA
>JAJAYX010000214.1 GCA_026785985.1 Rudanella sp.
CTTTCGGCTCCATCGAGTTTGCAGAGACCGTTGCACCCTTCGCTTTGGGCGAGTTTGTGGACAAACTCATTCAGAAAGCAAGTCTGACGGGCTGTAAACGGCTTCAGTTGGTTAATTACCCCCACTGTTACGCCCCCCGCCATATGCACCGTTTGGTCTATACACTGACCGAACAGGGGTTCAATATTATCAAAAGCACCCCGACATTTTACCTGCCCGTTCACGACGGTTCGCTAACCGAACGGATGCACCCGCAAGAACAGCAACGACTTCGGAAATGCCAACGGGCGGGCCTAAAAACGTCTCTCTGGGAAAATCCCTGCATTCCGACCATTATTGATTTCATTGAGGAAAGCCGCCAGCAACAGGGCTACCCATTGACTATTCCGACGGATTGTCTGAGCCGGTTGCTCCATCAGTTCCCCGAACAGTTCCCCGTTTTTGTGGTACGGGATGGCGAAACCATTGCCGCCCTGTGCGTGTGCGTGCGGGTTCGGCACGACATTCTATATAGTTTTCTACCCGCCAGTCTTACTGATTACCAGTTATTTAGCCCAATGGTTATGTTGATCGACCATGTGTATCAATACAGCCAACAGGCAGGCATTGACCTGCTTGATTTGGGGCCTTCGCTCGATGCCAACCAGCAGCCCAAACCCAGCCTTGCCCGCTTCAAGCAAAACATGGGAGCCATCACCTCCCCCAAACTGACGTTCGAGATCGAGCTTTGATAGGAATCGTGCTCCTATCCCTTAATTTTGTGCATGATTGAACGAGTCTATCAATCAGTTGCTCAGTTTCTGAACGACCTGATTGAATCTATCCTGACCGGGCTTCGGGTGCTGCTTCAGTCGCGGTGGCCCCAACCCTTGCCCGCCCGCCAACAAGCGGTTTGCTCGGTGCTGGGCAATGGGCCTTCGTTGAGCGACACCCTCCAGAATCACCTCGCGTTTCTGCAACAGACCGAATTAGTTTGCGTCAACAATTTTGCTCACTCGCCCTATTTCGCCCAACTCCGGCCCCGGAACTACGTGATTGTTGACCCTAACTATTTCGTTTTCAACGAACTATCCACCGACCGACCCGACATTCGCCAAACCATCGACACCTTCCGAACGGTAATCAATTGGCCCATGCTGCTGTATGTGCCCCGGTTTGCGCGGGATTCCTACGTGATCCAGACCATTCGGGCGGGGAACCCCAACATTCAAATCGTGTTTATTAATTATTCGGTGGCACGGGGGTTTCGGTGGCTACGGCATTGGCTGTATCGCACGGGTTGGGGCATGATGCAGTCGCAAACGGTGATTGTGGCGGCTTTGTTTCTGATGATTAACCGCCGGTTCGATGCCATTTACCTGTTCGGAGCCGATCAATCGTGGCACGAACAAATCCGGCTCAACGATGGAAATCAGGTGCTGATGCAGCAACTGCACTTCTACGAACAGGCCAACGACGTGGCTTATCACCCCATTTATTCCGACAAACACCGCACCAAAACCGACTCGATGGCGGCCCAGTTTTTGTCGCTTCATAAAGCCTTCCGGGGATACGAAGTCCTGCGCGGCTACGCTAATTCGATGGGGGTGCGTATCTTTAATGCCAGTTCTAAAAGCTATATCGACTCGCTTGAGCGGGTGAAGATTACCTAATTATGCTTGATCTAAACGGAAAATCCATTCTCATAACCGGCGGGACCGGCTCTTTTGGTAAGAAATTCATCGAAATGGTTTATCACCGCTTTCCACAGGTGAAGCGCGTGGTGGTCTATTCCCGCGACGAACTGAAACAGTTCGAGATGAGCCAGCATTACCCACATTCGATGTATAAGTCGATCCGGTTTTTCATTGGCGACGTGCGCGATGGCGAACGCCTGAAACGAGCCTGTGAAAACATCGACATCATTATTCACGCAGCTGCCCTGAAGCAAGTTCCGGCGGCTGAATACAACCCGATCGAGTGCATCAAAACCAACGTGTTTGGGGCCGAAAACGTGATCAATGCGGCCTTGGATTGCGGTGTGACCCGCGTGGTGGCCCTCTCGACTGACAAAGCGGCTGCTCCGATTAACCTCTACGGAGCCACCAAACTTTGCTCGGATAAGCTGTTTGTGGCGGCCAACAACATGAAGGGCCTGCGCGATTTGCGGTTTTCAGTCGTGCGCTATGGCAATGTAATCGGCTCACGCGGTTCGGTGGTGCCGTTTTTTCTGGAAAGGCGCAAAGACGGAATTCTGCCTATCACTCACCCTAGCATGACGCGGTTCAATATCTCGCTCGAAGATGGGGTCGAAATGGTTTTTCATGCCCTCGAACACGCCTGGGGTGGGGAGATCTTTGTCCCCAAAATCCCGTCGTATCGCATCACCGACGTAGCCGAAGCCATCGGCCCCAACTGCGAACAGAAATTGGTGGGAATTCGGCCCGGCGAGAAACTCCACGAGGAAATGATTACCGAAACGGACTCTCTCAACACCATCGAAACGGCTCAGTATTATGTCATTACACCCTCGACTCCCACCTGGGAAGTGGACGATTATCTGGCTGCGTTCGACGGCAAACGCGCCGAAATCGGCTTCAAATACAACTCCGGTACTAACACCGAATGGCTCACGGTGGAGCAATTACGCGATCAGATTCGGGAACATGTTGACGCGAATTTTGCCATATGATCTTTATAATTGTTTAGCTTGAACTAAACTACAATGGCTAAATTTGCGTTACAGAGAATCGAAGCCATTAAGGCTAAACAGGAAATTGACGAGTTGTTTGTCGATGGACAGGGTCAATGGGAATGTTTTAAGGAAGAAATCAACAAACAACATGCTGATTATGGCTCAGAACTTATCAAAATATTGGACTACATTGCCTATGCCACTAATGGAAACTCTTTACCTGATACGAAATTTAAAGATGTCACTCCCGAAAAAGAATCTGTTAAAAAGTATGAGTTTAAGTCCAAACATTTGCGTGTTTATGCAATTAAAAAGCTGAACGGTAAAATCATCATTTTAGGCGGCCTTAAAACAACTCAAAAAGCAGATTTTAAACGGTTTAGATCGCTAAAAAAACAATACTTAAACTCACTTTAACCACATGACTCGCGCTGAATTTCTAAGCCATAGAGAGCATTGGATCACTAAAATCCAACTTGATTTATATAATGAACTGAGAATGTTCATGGAAACGCACAACATCAACAGAACCCAATTGGCTGAACGGTTAGGGGTTTCAAAAGGCTACGTTTCTCAGGTTTTAAACGGCGATTTTGATCATAAAATCAGTAAGTTAGTCGATCTGTCTCTGATGATGAACAAAGTACCTGAGATAAGTTACCCTAACTTAATGGATATAATTGTAAAGGATATGAATGAGGACGAACCGGAAAGCCCTCTTACCGAATCCGATAGCCAAAATACTTGGCTTAGAAACGGAGATAATTTGCGTTCATACACAAAAAGACAGTCAGGAACTCTTAATGAGATATGTTAATCGTATGGCTTTTTATGTCGATAACTTTGCCGAAGTTATTCCAAATGAGAATGAAAAGCCTGTGATAGATAAAGGAATTGTCCGATTGCTATTAGATCTTGCCATTCCGACGATTAGGGGTATTTTGATAGAAAAAACGGCGGGAACATCTCTATCAAGATACTACCTACCTCTGATTCCTTCAAATCGACTCCTTCCATAGTTACTATCTTTCATAAAGTTTCGCGCCAAACCGGTGAGACAGCCATGACAACTGCAGAACATTTGATAAACGAAGGTATTGAGAAAGGCGTTGAGCAAGGTATTGCACAGGCCAATGAACGCCATGTCAAAGGTCTGTTAAAATTAGGCATGGATGCCTCTACTATATCAGCCGCCCTCGAATTGCCTTTATCCGTTGTCAATGACATCATTGCCCGTTCTGAACTCAATGAAGGGTAGTTCCCCACGATTATTAAGCACCGAGACAGAAATCGGCATGACCCAACCCATTCCCTATGGCCGTCAGCACATTACTGAGGCCGACATTGCCGCCGTTACGAAGGCTCTGACTTCGCCCTACCTCACGCAAGGCCCAACTATCGGGCAGTTTGAGACCGCTTTTGCCAACTACATTGGGGCACAATATGCCGTGGCTGTAGCCAACGGAACAGCTGCTTTGCACTTATGCGCGATGGCCCTGGGTGTTAACGAAACGTCGAAAGTCATCACCACGCCCATCACGTTTTCGGCTTCGGCCAACTGCATTCGTTATTGCGGGGGTGAGGTCTATTTCGCTGATATTGACCCCGAAACACTGATTCTTGACTCAAAAGCGGTGCGGGCTTTGCTCGAAAAACATCCAAAAGGCACATTTTCTGGCATTGTGCCCGTCGATTTTGCGGGATACCCCGCCGACATGGTCGCCTTCCGCGAACTGGCCGACGAGTTCGGTTTGTGGTTGCTGGAAGACAGTTGCCACGCGCCGGGAGCTTCGTTTTTATCCCTTGCCCCCGAATTCATTCGGGGGGGGGCAATTGAACATCGTTGCGGGGATGGGTCGCTGGCCGATTTATCTAATTTCATCTTCCACCCCGTAAAACACATTGCCTGTGGCGAAGGGGGCATGATTACTACGAATGACGAGAAACTGTATCGGCATTTGCTCCGGCTTCGTACCCACGGCATCACCAACATCGCGGCTGATTTCACCCCGCCCCAACCGAGTGACCCCGAACGGGGAGGCTGGTATATGGAACTCCAGGAACTCGGCTACAACTACCGCCTGACCGATTTTCAGGCCGCCCTCGGCCTGAGCCAACTCGACCGGGCCGATGCGATGATGGCCCGCCGACGCGCCATTGCCGCCCGCTACGACGCGGCTTTTGCCGGAACGCCGGCCGCCGGAACCGCCGTGCAAGCGATTATCCCCCCCGCGCACGTGGGCCATGCCTACCACCTCTATGTGATTCAGATACCCGACCGCAAGGGCTTGTATGACTACCTCCGCACGAAGAATATTTTTGCTCAGGTACATTATATTCCGGTTCATCGAATGCCTTATTATCAGCAGTTTGGCTGGAAACAGGGCGATTTCCCCCACGCCGAAAATTACTACGCCCACGGCCTGAGCATCCCGATGTTCCCCACCCTCACCGATGACGAACAGACATACGTAATTCAGGAAGTGCTGGCCTATGTGGGGGCTTAGAAAGTGGGCGGCCCCGGTTCTTGCCCTGCTTCCCACCCTATACTACGCCATCACCCTTGTCCGCTACGCCTGGAATATGCCGTATATGGACGACTACCCGGTGCTGGTCGATTTCCTGAATCGCTGGCCGGGAGCGTCTATGTCGGAGCAGATCGGTCTGTTGCTGGAGCAGAACAATTTTCACCGGATCGTTTGGGTCAAGGTGCTGGCCCTGATGAATGTGGGCGCGACGGGGGCAGTTAATTTTACTTTCCTGCAACTGATGGGTAACGCGGCCCTGTTGCTCACCGCCTGGTTGCTACACCGGAGCAGTTCGGCGATTGGGCGGTGGGCGTTTCTGCCCGCTTTGTTCCTGATTTTCCAGTTTCAATCGTGGAACAACGCCTTTTGGGCAATGGCCGCCGTCTCTAATCTGTGGGCACCCGCCTATGCCCTGCTGGCGTTTTGGCTGGCAAGTCGCCCGGATTCCCGTTCGCAATGGCTGGCCCTGCTGGTTGGTTTGGTAGCGTTATTGACGAATGGAAACGGGATTGTGGTGTTGCCGTTGCTGTGTGTATCGTGGTTTTGTAAACCGCGAGGCCGTGAGGCCAACAAAAGCGACTCAGCGGCTGGCTGGCCTTACAAGGGGACAGTTTACAGAAACACCCTGGCCAGTATAACCATTATTGTCACTTATTTATACTTTCAGGGCTACAGCAACCCGGCTGAACCATCTCTAACCAATCTGCTTAGTCCCGAAAAAATAGCGCATTTATTTGCTTTAGACACAGCTTTCCTTGGAGCTATGTTCTACCATCCTTCGGCGGCCTGGTTGAGTCAGGTGGTGGGTGCGGCAACGATTTTGTGGACGGGCTACCTGCTGCTGACCCGCTACGACCGCCAAAACCCGACCTTGTTCTGGTTCCTGATTTTTTTGCACCTCACGGGCCTGATGCTGGCCGTGAACCGCATTGAAAAAGGAACCGAATTGATGTATGCCTCACGCTACCGCAACATTACGGCCCTGATGCTGGCAACCACCTGGCTTACTTTTACCGATGTGATGCGAGTGGTTAAATTTCGCTGGTATCCTGTCCTAACTGGTTTTGCTCTGCTTGCAGCCGTTGGCATCTGGGGAGTTTCCAATTATACCTACGCCAGTAAAATCGTCCGTTTCCGCGAACTCAAACAAACTGACCAGTTTTTGTGGCAGCAGTTTGGCCTGATTCGGGGGTGTGCGCCTACCCTGCAACCCGCCCAAAAACTTAGTCTTTTGGCTCAAAAGGGCCTTTTTTTGCCCACTTCAATCTTGATTTCTGATTTAGAATCCAAGCCAGTCGCAGTGCCGATTCCGGGGACGGGTGCTGCCGGGGTTGATTACCAGATTGACATTCAACGAACGGTTGGCGGGTATCACGTCGTCAGTGGCTGGGCCAAACTTCGGGGCCGCAAAGCCAACTTCAACGACACCTACATCGGCACCCGCACTCCCAACGGCTGGCAACTCTACACTACCCTGTTCCATCAGCGGCTCGACCTAGCGGACTCTGTCAACGAAAAGGACACGGGCTTCATGGCCATTATTCCGGCGGAGAGGATGGGGCCGGGAATTGGAATTCTGGTTCGGTCGGGAGGGGCAACGGGGTTGGCGGAGTTGCCTTAGTTAAGGATAATAATCCATCAAAATAGTTTCTGTAAAATCTTGTTTAAATGTACCGTTTTGATCCGCTAAGAAAACGCTGACTTTAACTGGTAAGTCTTTATCATTCAATTGATATTCTCTCTTCGACTCAGTTTTTCCATCAAATTTAACTTCTGTAACGCAGTATTTCAACAGCATAAAAGGGGACTCTGAACGGCTAAGCTATGGCATCATTTTTTAGGGTCTAAAAGGCCAATAGTTCTGCCAAAAACAAGTGATTTTGACCAGAATTAAGGGTAAAAACGGAAGCACGAGTGCTACCATAGCTTAACCGTTCAGCTTCCAGAATCAAAGGATGTAAATAAAAAACAGACCCTGGGTGGGGGAAAATAGTTCGCGTTTTTCAAACTGGGCTGGAGAGTCAACTATAAAAAAAACGGTCTGCGGGGACACAGACCAATGATGCGTAATAAATCCGACATCCCCAATCCGACCCGCGACGGCGAACCGTTCCTAATACGGACTTCCCGAAATGTAGCTTTCCAGCGAACTGATGCGGTTTTTCTGATCGTGGATGATCGCCGAAACAACGTCGTTAATAGAAATAATCCCAATCAATTCTTCTTTATCGATAACCGGAAGGTGGCGAATATGCTTGTCGGACATGATGAGCATGGCCGCTTCGATTTTGTCGTCGGGGGCAATAGTAATGAGTTTGCTGGTCATTACGTCGGCCACGAGCGTGTCTTTGGAGGCTCTTCCCTGTAGGATCACTTTACGGGCATAATCGCGCTCCGAAAAGATACCCGAAAGTTGCCCTTCGTCGATTACCAGTACGGCGCCAATATTTTTTTCAGCCATAAGCTGAAGGGCATCGAATACTGTATCCGTCGATTTGGTCTTGTAAATCGTGTTAATTGACTTGCCGGAGAGAATCTGCTTGATTTTCATGATCTGTAAAGGGAATTGATAGGGGGATGAAGGTAGTGAAAAAAATTATATTTCGTATCTTTAAGCTATGAATGATACCCAGACTGCCGCCCAGTTATTGGCGAAACGGTTTCCTTATAAACCCACTCCGGGACAGTACGAATTCTTTGAAAAAATAGGTGCTTTTATCGTTGGCGAACAATCGGAAGACAACCGCGACTGCTTTTTGCTCCGTGGATACGCCGGCACCGGTAAAACAACGCTCATCAGTTCGCTCATTACGGTGTTACCCCGTTTTGGGTATAAATCGGTGCTGTTGGCTCCCACGGGTCGGGCGGCCAAAGTAATGTCGAACTATGCCAGGAAATCGGCACAGACTATCCACAAGAAAATATACCGGCAGGTGGCCGACCCCGGTTCGGGTTCGCTGAGTTTTCAGCGGCAAAAAAATTACCACGAAGACACGCTGTTCATTGTCGATGAAGCGTCGATGATTGCCGACGAAGCTGATTTTGGGGGGAAAGGTTTGCTTACCGATCTGGTTGAGTTTGTGTTTGAAAATAAGGGGAACAAACTCATGCTGGTGGGCGATACGGCGCAGTTGCCGCCTGTTGGCCGCAACATCAGCCCCGCTTTAGACGCTGATTTTGTGGCCCGTTCGTTCCACATGAGCGTCTATGAGCAGGAGTTAACGGAGGTGATGCGGCAGGAAGAATCATCGGGAATTTTGGCCAATGCCACCGACCTCCGCAACGAGCTGGCGTATCCCGACCCCACTATCCGGCTGACTACCAAGCCTTTTCGGGATATTTTCAACATGCCCCAAACCCGGCTGGAAGACGGTATTCAGTATGCCTACAACAAATTCGGGCGGGAGAACACCGTGATCCTGTGCCGGTCGAATAAGTCGGCGGTGCAGTATAATCAGTTTGTCCGGCGGATGATTAATCAGTGCGAAGACGAACTCGACGCGGGCGACATGCTGATGATTGCCCGCAACAACTACACGACGCTCGAAGAAGACTCGCCCGCTGGTTTTCTGGCCAATGGTGAGTTTGCCGAGGTGCTGAAAATCCGCAAAAAAGAGGAGATGCACGGGCTTCGGTTTGCCACGGTCACGCTGCGTTTGGTCGATTATGAAGATCAGCCGGAGTTTGAAGCCAAAATTATTTTGGACACGCTCCATTCGGCTACGCCCGCCCTGGGTCAGCCCGAAAGCCGGGCTTTATATGAGAGCGTACAGAAGGATTATCTGTACATCAAAACTAAAAAAGAACGGGCCGAAGCCGTCCGGCGCGACGGATATTTGAACGCCCTCCAGGTAAAATTTGCCTACGCCCTCACCACCCATAAGGCACAGGGGGGGCAATGGAGCGCGGTTTTTGTGGATCAGGGCTATATGCCTGAACCCACTGTTACCCACGAATTTGTCCGATGGCTATATACCGCTATGACCCGCGCCACCGACGAGCTATATTTGATGAATTTCAGTCCGCAATTTTTCCTAAACCCCTAATACTAATGCCCCAAAATTCATCCCTCCGGCCCGGTTGGTACGCCGTTATCGTATTGATGCTTGCCTATGTTTCGTCGTTCATTGACCGGCAGATTCTGAGCCTGCTCGTTGGTCCCATCAAACGCGACCTCCTGCTGACCGACACCGAAGTTAGCCTGCTGATGGGCCTGAGTTTCGCCCTGTTCTACACGTTTTTGGGTATTCCCATTGGCCGCCTGGCTGACCGGGCTAACCGCCGAAACATCATTATCGGAGGTATTGCCATCTGGAGTTTAATGACGGCTCTTTGTGGACTGGTGAAGAACTACGGGCAATTTTTCCTGGCCCGAATCGGTGTTGGGGTGGGCGAGGCCACTTTGTCGCCAGCCGCCTATTCGATGCTGGCTGATTATTTCCCACGGGAGAAACTGGCCACTGCTATTAGCGTTTACTCGGCGGGAATTTACATTGGGTCGGGCATTGCGGTGCTGATTGGGGCCTGGTTAGTGAGCATGGGGGGCGATGCCCGAACCGTTACCCTACCGCTGATAGGAGAAATTTTTACGTGGCAACTCCTGTTTTTCTACATTGGTTTACCCGGTTTGGCCATTGCCTTGCTGGTACTCACCGTTCGCGAACCGGCTCGAAAAGGGTTGCTGAAAGCCGCCGACGGACAGGTTCAACAACTTTCACTGACGGAGGCATTTGGTCTTATTCGCCAGAAACAGGCCGCTTTTTTCAGTGTGACCATTGGGTTCACGTTTGTTGCCCTCGTTTCGTATGCCTACTCGGCCTGGACTCCTACGTTTTTAGTGCGCACATTTGGCTGGAAAATTGGTTCAGCTGGTGCCATTTACGGCCTCATCGTAATGGTGTTCTCCACGGCGGGCATTATTTTGGGTGGTCGGTATGCCGATATGCTTACCCGGCGGGGCGTTGCTGACGGGCGGTTGCGCATCGGCATTTATTCCACAATAGCCATTGCCCTGACTTCTTTTTTTCCACTGGTTAACAATCCAACCGTAGTCATTGCCATGATGCCTATTCCCTGCTTTTTCGTAGCCTTCCCGTTCGGCGCGTCCACGGCGGCTATTCAGGACATCATGCCGAATCAGGCGCGGGCCTTGGCTTCGGCGGTTTATCTGTTCTTTATCAATATGATTGGCCTCGGATTTGGCCCCACGGCGGTGGCCCTGCTTACCGACTATGTGTTTCAGGATGAAGGGGCCATTCGCTATTCACTGGCCCTCGTAGTGCTGATTTCGTCGATGGTTTCACTCGGCTGTTATAGCTTCGGTTTGGCTCCGTATCGCCGGGCGATGGTGGCCATGCAGCATACACCGGCAGTAACGGTTTAACAAACCTTGCGATCATTGGTTATATCTGCTAACACAACGTTATCAGAAATCATGAGCAAGGGAGCAACCCAACCAACCGTCCGTGAAACATCGGACAATACCAAAAAATACGAACTGAATACCAACCTGCCCGACGAGGCTCAGGGTAAAACGTCTCGCGGGGTTCACAAAACCAAGCAAAGAACCGAAGACGTACACGACGCAACCGGCTCCGTTGAGGTAAAAAACAAGGGTGGTCACGGTCACTCCGGCCACAACAGCGAGCATTCGGGTAGTCAGTCGAATGAGGAGAAATAAGGGCTAAGACACCCGCACATAACTCCCCAGCCATTTCACATCGGCGGTGTGGTGGTTCAGCACTTCCTGGAGGTCGCCATCATCGGCGTGGCCTTCGCATTCAAGTAGAAACCAATACCGGAACGTCGCTCCTTCGCGCAGGGGGCGACTTTCTATTTTGGTGAGGTTGATGCCTTTGGCATTGAATTCCTGGAGAAACTCCGCCAAAACACCCGGCGAAGTTGAATTGGGGAGCCGGGCAATGAGCGTGGTCTTGTCGCGCCCGCTGGGTTGATTGCGGAAATCTTTGGCCAATAACAGGAACCGCGTCCGGTTCAGGGCGGTGTCCTCGATATTGTCGAACAGCACCGGCACGCCAAACAATTTGGCCGCAATGTGCGAACAGATAGCTGCTGTGTTGGGTTGTAGGGCGGCTAATTTAGCGGCTTTAGACGTTGATTCGACGGGCACGAATTCGGCTTTGAGGCCATCGAACGAGCTGTTTAAAAACTTGCTGCACTGCCGGAACGCGATGTCTTTGGAATAGATATGCGTAATGTCGGCAAGGTTTTCGGTTTGGGTGGCGAAGGTAAAATGAACCGGAATTTCAGCTTCGGCGGCAATCATCAGGTCTTTTTCATTGAGCAAGTCAATCGTTTCATTCACAACGCCTTCCTGGTTATTTTCGATAGGCACTACGCCAAACCTTGCCCGCCCCGTTTCCACGCTCTCGAACACCGACCGGATGGTGGGTTGCGCGGTGTAGGCACTGATCGCTCCAAACCGGCTTTCGGCAGCCTGATGCGTAAAACTGCCCTCCGGCCCCAAATAAGCAACCCGTTCGGGAAGTTCCATGTTGCGGGCAGCCGCAAAAATCTCCAGAAAAATGGCTTCAATAGCCACTTGAGTCAACGGCCCTTTATTCTGAGCAAACACCCGGTCGAGAATTTGCCGTTCGCGTTCGGGGCGGTAGATAATAGCATTGGTTGAGCGTTTCAACTCACCCACCTGCCGCACGCAATCCATGCGCTGATTGAGGAGTTCGAGCAGTTGATCGTCGAGCGAGTCGATTTGGTCGCGTAAGTTCTGGAGGGTCATTCTTTCAGTGAACAGTGAACAGCCAACAGCCAACAGTGA
>JAJAYX010000215.1 GCA_026785985.1 Rudanella sp.
ACCATTCTATGCTGACCTCCAACGCCATCGAATAATTTCGCCCTATTTTTTGGTACGAACTAATGGGAGAGACCGGAAATGAGCCAACGGGCTTTTGCGTCGATAAACTCGGCTCTGTTTTCAGCACATTCATTACGCCGGGATTACCCTCCAGTTCTATAAAACACCGTCGGCCGTGCGGACCACAGCGAAAACCAAAACCCACTTGCCCAACAGGCGAAAACTCAATTTTCCGATAGGGGTTAGTGTCTCCCCAAAAGGGCAATCGACTGGCAGCCAAGTAATCGATTCGATTGCTGAAACTGGCAAACCAGGTCGTTTTCCGCCCGGCACCTGTTTGAAGCCGGAGACCAACGTCAACAAACAGGCTACTGAGCCGGTTTGTGTTTAAAGCAGATGGAGTTGCGTACCCTGTTTGATTATTGAATTTCGAGTCTGTGACGAACCCACGTTGCCGAAAACCGGCATAGGTCTGTAACAACAAGTGCCGGGTGAGGGGGCGAATCCAAAAATAGCTAATGCCTGCGCCAATCTTACCTGCTTCGCTACCAGCCTGATTGTAAATAACCGTGTCTCCATTACGCCCTCGCGGTCGAATGGAAGGAATGTTGGTGATCTCCTGCCCGGAAACCAGCACACTCAATTTGAATCCCGTATTTTTTGATAAGTGAGCGGGAAGCTGACCAAAAATGCTGGTTACTATGCTTAAAACCAGCAGGGTAGCAATAAAAGTAGTTTTCATGATTTGCGGTAATAGCAAGGGAGCCTTTACTATCTGTAATGGCTCCTTTGATTCGATTCAACTGTCTGGGTTAACGTCTATCTTGATAGTAACGTGTTGGCCCAAAGTTAGCAAAGCTCATACCGTAGTATGATTCGAGCAAAAGATACCTCAGCCCCTTGCCGCTTGCATATATGAGGTATTTGTACACAAACTGTTCACCATTATTGGGGTCAGGTCCCATTATATAACTAAAATTGGGAGTACCCTCCTGATAATCAGGATTTCTGCATTTTTGCTCATAGGCATACCGCCCCTGAAACCTTCCAAACGGAGGATCAGGCATCAAACTCAATGGCCATGTTTTGTAGACAATTCGGGTAGAAGCTTCAAAATATACCCCATAAGCTTCATACGTATTGTAGGCAGTCATGGGGTAGGATGTATTACCCGCTTCGTTAGGATAATACTGCGTATTTTCCGTTTGATCCCCATCAATACCACAGCAACAGAACAATGCAGGACGGGCGTTTTTAGAAGGTAGTGCGCCATCAGCCAGTAGATACAATACATCATCGTTGAAGGAAAATTTGTAAATCCCTTCAGCCTGTTTGTCCTCTTTCAAAGCAGAAAACAGCTTGCCTTTGTTCTTTTCTTGGATAGCCATCACTACCTTTTGCTGAAAGCGGAGTTTGACTATCCACTCACCAACCTGCATCATGTTATCCTGGTTCAATACCTTTGCCAAGGTTGCATTAGGCACTGCCTCTTTTGCTGCAAGACGAGCGTTTTTGGTATCAACCAAGGCAGATGAAGTGAAACCGTCCATTTTTGCCAGTGCCGCAAGTCCAGAAGAGTCAGCAATGATCTTTTCATAGCTTTCCAGCGAAGCGAACTTTAGCAAACCATTGATTACAGAAACAGAATGTAAATCCTGCGTAGACACCACATCTTCCCTGCCTTTCTGACAAGAAACTCCACACCATACAGATAAGCACAAAATACCCGCTGCCCGGAGTACTTTTGTAATCTTTCTCATACCTTTGCTTTGTTTTAGTGAGAACTAAGACTCCCAAGCCCCGCCTTCGGTCGCCAAACTGTTGCGGGGCTTACTTGTGTCAAAGGTATTCGCTGGCTTTTGCCTTGTCAATCCTCATTTATGAGGAGGGAGCCATTTTTTAATCTCCTGCTGTGGGCGTGTCTGCCTCAGGCAAAAATAAGTGCGGGTAGCGGACCACAAACTGAAACAGGTCTCGCCGTCCGGTCAGGCCCAGCTTGGCAAACCCGTTGTTTTTGTGGGTGATAGCCGTTGCCCGCATAATACGCAGGGCAGCCGCTATTTCCTTGTCCGGAAAACCCTGTCCAATAAGCAATAACACCGCCCGCTCGCGGACTGACAAAGCAGGCCAATGCGTGAGTGTTCGGCCCGGTAAACCCAAAGAAGTATTCATGGTGAGCATAGTGGTAGAGGAGGGTGGAGTGTTGGCGATAAGTCAAAAAAAACAATTTAGTTGCTATTTTTATATAAGTCGATTCTGAGCGCGAAAATGAAATCGCGTACTACGAAAGGTTATATAAACAGGGCCGATACGGAGGAAAATTCTTTAGATAATTATACTCAGGACAATAGTCTCAGGTCATTCAATGAAAATCAGCATTTAACCTTCTTTAACAACCCTTCCTCCGTTTCTTATGCGGGATTTGTTCACTGACGTGTATATTTGGTCGATAACTGACTAATCGCTTCAAACACTCATGAACAACCTATTTCGACAAGGGCTTTGCCTGTGGCTGACCCTTGTGTGTGGCTTTGCCGGCACGGCCCAAACCAAACAGTACGAATGGAAAACCGGTACCTCGCCGGGGGGATACACCTACAAGTACCTCACCAACGACCCGATGCAGGCTCGGTTTTACACGCTCAAAAATGGCCTGACGGTGCTGCTGAGTGTGAACAAAAAAGAGCCGCGCATCTTCACGTTCATTCCCACGCGGGCTGGCTCCAACACTGATCCCCGCACCGACACGGGCCTGGCTCACTACCTCGAACACATGCTCTTTAAGGGAACCGATAAGTTCGGAACCCTCGACTGGAGCAAAGAAAAACCGCTCCTGGACAAGGTGGATGCCCTTTATGAGCAATATAACTCGACCAAAGACGAGGCCAAACGCAAGGCCATTTACAAGGAGATAGATCAGACATCGGGCGAAGCGGCCAAGTTTAGCATTGCCAATGAGTACGATAAAGTAATGGCCTCGATGGGCGCACAGGGCAGTAACGCCTTCACATGGTATGAGCAAACGGTATATCTGGAAGACATTCCGGCCAACGCCGTAGACCGCTACCTCGCCCTACAGGCCGAACGGTTCCGCAAGCCCGTGTTGCGCATTTTCCACACCGAACTCGAAGCGGTGTATGAAGAAAAAAACCGCTCACTTGACAACGACGGTAATAAAGTGAACGAGGCCCTGATGGCCGCCCTGTTTCCCACCCATAACTATGGTCAGCAAACCACCATTGGCACGGTTGAACACTTGAAAAATCCATCGCTGGTCGAAATTCGTAACTATTTCGATACGTATTACGTGCCGAACAACATGGCCGTGATCATGGCGGGCGACTTTAACCCCGACCAGCTTATTCAGAAAATCGACAAGGCGTTTGCCTACATGAAGCCGAAACCGGTGCAGTTGTACAACCCTACGCCGGAAGCTCCGCTCACTGCCGTTCAGACCCGCGAGGTGTTTGGCCCAACGCCCGAATCGGTCCGAATTGGCTACCGGTTTCCGGGCGGAATCGCCCTGAACCAACCCGTGGCCGTGATGGTGGATGAGCTGATGTCGAACTCGGCGGCCGGGTTGATCGACCTGAACCTGAACAAACAACAGCGGATTCTGGGTGGTGGATCGTCGCCCCAGTTTATGAAAGATTATGGCGTATGGACCATGTTTGGGCGACCTAAACAAGGCCAGTCTCTCGATGAGGTGAAGGCCCTGTTGCTGGGCGAAGTGGCCAAACTAAAGAGTGGCAATTTCGATGATAAAGTAATGCAGTCCATCGTGAATAACTACAAAAAGCGGCAGATCGAAACCTTCGAAAACAACTATGGTCGGGCCGACAAGTTGCTGGATGCGTTCATTTTGTCGGGTGGAAAGTCATACCCGGAACAGGCGAGCCTGAACGACCGGCTGGCCCGCGTGACCAAGCAGCAGGTGATGGATTTTGCCAACGAATACCTGCGCGATAACTACGTGGTGGTCTATAAACGCAAGGGCGAAGACAAAAATATCGTGAAGGTGGACAAGCCCGCCATTACGCCGGTGGAGGTGAACCGGGAGGCCCAATCGCCGTTTTTACAGCAAATCAACAACATGCCGATGGGGGAGGTGCAACCCGTTTGGCTCGACTACCAGAAGGATATTCAGCGGGTAAAAGCCGGGAATGCGGACGTATTATACGTGAAAAACCCCGATAATGACCTGTTTCGGCTCGGCTATCGTATTCCAATGGGGAGTTATCACAGCAAACTCCTGCCCATTGCCACCCAGTACCTGGCGTTTCTGAGTACGCCCAAATACTCCTCGGAAGATCTGAGCAAAGCGTTTTTCGGCCTTGCCAGCGACTATAATATCTATTCGTCAAGCGATTACACAACGGTACGGCTGTCGGGTTTGCAGGAAAACTTCGCCAAAAGCGTGGCCTTGCTCGATCATCTGATGCGCAATTGCCAGGCCAACGAACAGGCCTTGTCCGACCTGAAAGAACGGATCATAAAATCGCGGGCCGACAACAAACTCAACAAAGGAACCATTATGCAGGGCCTGATCAGTTACGCGCAGTATGGCCCGAAGAATCCCTATAACAACCAACTCACCAACGACGAACTGAAGGCCGTGACCTCGGCCCAATTGCTCGACATGCTGCATACTCTTTTCGACTACCCGCAGCAGGTGATTTATTATGGCCCGCAGGCATTGGCCTCGCTCGGTATCGATTTGACCAAAGCGCACCAAATGCCTGCCCGATTCAAGGCCGTTCCGGCCCGGCAGGATTTCAAACAGGTAACGCAGCAGAAGCCGGAAGTGCTGTTTGCCGACTATGATATGGTGCAGTCGGAGGTGTACTGGGTACGAA
>JAJAYX010000216.1 GCA_026785985.1 Rudanella sp.
ACAAGATGCCCGAATAGGTTACTGCATTGACTGCCGAACCGGAACGCCAGAACGCCCAAAGGATAGCAGGTACTCGTTGAGCCGGGCATGGTATTATCAGCGGTACATGGTTATGGTTCCGACTTGGTGATCCAGAAAGTGTAGTAACAAGCAGTACTTGAACGCTTGGTTGGATAATTGACGGGATTGGATAAATCCTGATTCTAACGGATTTTGTGGGATGGCCTAAAAAAGGGGAAATCAAGGCATTCCGAGTAAATTTGGCGGGGCCGCCCGTGCGGTGTTCAAAACCAATGGCTCAACCCTGATTCCCATGAGCGAAGATACGCAAAAACCGAAACGAAAGGCAAGCCCCTTAAAACAACCGGACAGCCAACGCGGACAGGCCACCATCCGAATTTTTTTGACCAACCCTATCAGGTACTTGTCAAGGACGTTAAAGCCTATCGGGCCTACCTAAAGGCCTACTATAAGCAATACCCAACTATATTTCCAGCGGGGTTTGATCAAGGCTTTCAATGGCATGACAGTCGAACCAGCAAAAAGCATACCGAATTGATTATCAGACGTATTAAGCTAACTGATGGCCGGGTTTATGAACTCGTCCCTTCCTCCATGATGCCCTATTTAAGTGGACAAACCAGTCTGGTCAGCAAGGGATTGTTGTTGCGCCATTGGTCGGACCGGCGCACCGGCGGTGCCTTACGCAGTCATTGCCCAGCTTTTGGGCCGTGATGCCTCTTTTTGGGAACGCTGCGAACAAAGTCTGAGTCGCATCAGTGTGGTGGGTAGCGTGTGTAAAACGGGTTCATTGCCCCTGCATTTGGCTGCCGATGAGAAAGTCACCTACTGGAATGGGCAGGAAGCCTATGTTAGCCTAAGTAGCAGTGGCGATTGCGTATTTGGAGCGGAACTATCGCTCAAGGAGGATACGGCTCAATTGCAAGAAGCGTATGGCGTATTTGCTCAGGAAGCCCGTGATGTGGAGCCTACTTATCAGCCTCAGAGTGTTAATTTAGATGGCTGGAAAGCGACCAATCAAGCTTGGTCGAACCTGTTTCCACAAATTACCATTGTCTTATGTTTTCTGCATGCGTTTCTCAAAATACGCGATGTTGGCAAAGGACTTAAAAAGGAGTTTCATGAGATCGGTAACAAGGTTTGGCAAGCTTATCGCCAACAAACGCAGTCGGACCGCCGATGCGGTTTTATTTCGGGCCGAAATCGCGGCCTTATTGGTTTGGGTTTCCAGCCAATCAACTCTTCATGAGCGTGTTAAGGTGAAGATAGAAGATCTCTGTGGTAAAGTAGATCGCTTTGCGGTGGCTTATGAACACCCTCAGTGTTACCGTACGAGTAACCAGATTGACCGGCCCATGAATGCCCTGGATCGCTACCTCTATCAAATCCGCTATTTCAAAGGTAATCGAGAATCAGCTAATCAGAAGGTGCGTACCTGGGCCTTGATATACAATTTCATGCCATTTTGTGATCGGGTGCAAAAGCGGAAAGAGCGACCCAAAAAATCCTCTCGCTTTGAGGAGTTGAACGGGTTTGTCTATCATTCAAATTGGCTGGAAAACCTGCTCATTGCCGGGTCAATGAATGGATTTAGGGCTTCCCACAAAATCCGTTAGAATCAGAATCGTTCAAATCGCATACCGTCTCTAGAAAACTTTCAGCCGGGCTGGGGAAGCCGGCTTTGACGGGCGAAGCGAAAAAAGGGATGTGTAACCGGGTGGTAACAACAGCCCGGAGCATAAAGTCGTCGCAATCAGCGGTAGAAACGGCCATAATACAGTAATATCATATAACTGGCCGCTACAATATAACTTTGCTATATAGAAAACAAATACCTGCTGATCTGGCGTAGCACAGCAAGCTTGTTTGTAAGGGAATGCACCAGACTAATAATGGGTTGTAACGACCCAAGCGGGACAGCTATCAGGTAGCATGCTATAGCTCTTCTTTTTCAGCTGCTGGCCAATGTAAACCGCCCATCAGTGGCCTACCAAAAACGACGCTCCGATCCACTCAGCAGTTGTTCAACATTCTGTTCATCTTGCAGATTGACATGATGCCAGCCGATTAAACGTTTGGCGACGCCTGCCTGAAATGGGCGTTTAATGGGTCGGCTTGTTTTAATCAGCTACCCGTTATAGCATACGCTTGGGTTGTCAAAAGACCCTCCTGACCAACCCAACAAGTTTCTCAATGATAAACCCCAAAATGAGTCCGGCAACTCCGCAGGCCAGGGCTTTGGCAAACCAGGCTACTACCGGCATGGAGGACAACCCCTGTTCTAAACCATGAAGAAGATGAGCGGTAAACGGCAGGCCATGCGCAATGATTTCGGCACCTACCCAAAGCATAGCCGCTGTACCTACATAACCCAGCCAACGCAGGAAATGGGGCATAAACCGTACAATACTACGGCCTACTTTTCGGGTAGCGGGAGGATAGGTACTGCCAGCCAGGTGTAGCCCTACATCATCGGCTTTGACAATTAAGCTAACAAACCCATAAACGACCACCGTGATAGAGACTGCTACCGCCACCATCACTACAATTTGGTTCACAATCGCCTGGCCGGTTACCTCACTGTACGCAATGGCCATTATTTCAGCTGACAAAATCATATCCGTGCGTACTGCACTACCCACTCGCTGCTTCTCCAGTTCGTCGGGGGTAATTTCTTCTATCTGCTCCTGTTCAGGGTATGCTCCGGGGTGACTGAACAGGGAATGAACCTTTTCGTAGCCCTCAAAACATAAATAAGCACCACCCGCCATTAAAATGGGCGTAATAGCCCAGGGAGCAAAGTAGCCAAGCAACAGGGCTGCCGGACTTAATAGCACGAGTTTATTGATCAGCGATTTTTTAGCAATCTGATAAATAATAGCCAGCTCCCTGGCTGGGTTGAGTCCCACCACGTATTTGGGGGTAACGGCCGTATCATCAATGACAATGCCCGACACCTTTCCCGTCGTTTTCGCCACCTGAGTAGGCACATCATCTAAGCTGGCGGCACCTGCTTTTACCAAAGCCGAGATATCATCTAATAAAGCAAGGAGTCCTGAAGGCATCGTCAAAAAGTTGGCTACGTCAACAATCAGTAGAGAGGGTGGATCTATAAATCCCTAATTTTTTGGGTCCCGCCCCCGGAATGGTGCTCCTGTGGGCAGGATACGCTGGCTGTCAGGTCGCTTCACGTGTTCACACAAAAATGCCGTGCCTACACCTTCACAACAGCCTTTACGATAGCTAACCGGCTTACCGGGCAAAAGTTGGCAACAAAATGATAATTCATACCTGTTTCCCCTCCCCTATTTATCCGTCTGCAAATTTGTCGGCAAACGATGGCTGAGCGGCTGACGTGAAGTATCCGCTCGGGTAATCCCGTCCCTTTCCGCAGAACTACCCAATGCAAGCTAAATAAGTAAATAACTATGGTTGTCTGTCAAATTATGTGGAGTCAGTCTGAAATGGC
>JAJAYX010000217.1 GCA_026785985.1 Rudanella sp.
GGCATACTCACCGTTCACGAGATGGCCTACTTCACCGCCTTTCACATTGACCATCATCTGGAGCCGACAAAGGTAAGAGTCATTAATGGCAGCGTAGCATAATGACGCGAAGCCCGTAACTTTGCAACAGAGTCAACCCTGTAGTCAACATGCACGTTAAATCCGCTGAATTTCTCGTTAGCAACACCGATCTGGACAAATGCCCCCGTCCCGACAAACCCGAGTACGCCTTTATTGGCCGTTCCAACGTCGGGAAATCGTCGCTGATCAATATGCTGGTGAGTCGGCATGGGCTGGCCAAAACATCGGGAACACCGGGTAAGACCCAACTTGTTAACCATTTCCTCATTAATAAAGAATGGTATCTGGTCGATTTGCCGGGCTATGGCTTCGCGCAGGTGGGCAAAGGCACCCGCGCCGGGTTCGCCCGCATGATCGACGGATATTTGACGACCCGCCCTAACCTGCTCTGTACGTTTGTATTGATTGACGGACGGATTATTCCCCAAAAAATCGACCTTGATTTCATCACCCGATTGGGCGAACAGGGCATTCCGTTCGTGCTGGTGTTTACCAAAACCGAAAAACTCAAATCGGGTGGGTTGCAAAACATTCAGGATCGTTATAAAGTCGCGTTGCAGGAAATGGGTTGGGACGAGATTCCGCAGATGTTTCTAAGTTCGGCTTCGAGCCGGGCCGGGCAAAAAGAACTGCTTGATTTTATCGAGCCGCTGAATCAGGCATTTGAACCGCCCAAGCTGCCAGGCGACCGGCCTTTTTAAGTACTTCTTCCGAAAAACGCCATGTTGCCTAACCGCACTTCCTATCGCCTATCGCTGCTCGTCTTGCTGCTTATGGCTACCGTATCACTCAGCCCAACAGCCCCGAAACGCCCACCCAATGTGGTGTTGATTTTCATGGACGATATGGGCTAAGGCGATTTGTCGTGCTACGGTGCATTGGGGTACACCACGCCCAACATTGACCGGCTGGGTAGCGAAGGTACTCGTTTCACCAACTTTCTGACAACGCAGGCCGTCTGCACGGCTTCGCGGGCGGCCCTGCTGACGGGCTGTTATCCGAACCGCTTGAGCCTGTCGGGTGCGCTGATGCCGTGGGCCACCAACGGGCTGCACCCCGACGAAGAAACTCTGGCGGAACTCCTCCGCGAACGGGGCTATGCAACCGGCGCATTCGGCAAACGGCATTTGGGCCATCATCCCGAATTTCTACCCCGCCAACAGGGTTTCGATGAGTATTTCGGACTCCCCTACTCCAACGATATGTGGCCGGTGAACGATGACGGAACGTCGGCTACTTCGGGTCAAAAAGGCCGCTTCCCGTTGCTGCCCATGATCGACGGAGACTCGCCGGTGGACACCATCCGCACCCTGTTCGACCAGGATCAGTTGACCAGGCGACTCACCGAACGGGCCGTTGGACTCATTAACAAACACCGGAACGGCAAGCCTTCCGGTCGGCGCAACGATGGCTATCCGCTGGGAATGAACGGGATACGGGGCGAAAACACGGAGAATTACGCCACCGAAGCGGGCCTGTACGATCTCCGTCACGATCCCGGCGAACGCTACGACATAAGCAAGCAACATCCCGAACTGAAAAAGGATCTGGAGAGTCTGGCCGAAAAAGCCCGCGCCGATCTGGGCGACGATATACAAAAACGAAAGGGAGCCAATGTTCGGGCGGGTAGGCAGGTTAGTACCACCCGCTGAATCCTATTGCACTTTCCAGCTCACTTCCCAATCGGCTTTGGTTGTTTTGGGGACATAAATGCCAGCCAAACCCGTGTTGGGGTTCACGGCCAAAAGCGTAACGGGAACAATGGCCTTAGAAACCGATGAAACCATTTTGGTGGCCCGCAAATAGACCACCCCCCGTGCGTCAACGTCGTCTACCAGGGCATACAGCACATCGCCTGCTTTGAATTCATCTTCGGCAATGGTCACGTCCTGCCTGAGTTTGAAGGCCCAGCGTTCGCCTACTTTGGGTTTGCCCGCTTTGAGCAATCTGGCGGTCACGTCGCCGGAAAATTCATTGCTGACCAATTTGCTGTTGTCCGACAGGAGCCGTACCAGCACACTATCCATCACGGCGGATTCGGGGCGGGTGGTGGCAAAAGGGTCATTTTCGATGGGATCGCCAATCGGTTCAGGTTCAGTATCGTTGAGCCAGCCCATGCGCCGGGCCTGTTCGCGTTCCTGCTCGTAGGGGTTGCCCGCAGAAGCCAGCAAACCACCATCGGCCCTATTCGCATAAAAACCCGCCCGGTTGAACAGTTCTTTCATCGCCAATGCCCGGTAGAGGTAATAGCCGGTTTCTTCGTTCAGCGTCAGGGCATAATAATCGCGATGACCCGCCCTGCGCACTTTGTTCTGAATCATGCCGACTCCCCCGTTGTAGGCAGCCGCCACGAGAGTCCATGAGCCTAATTTTTTGTACAGAAATTTGATGTAGCGGGCAGCAGCCTCGGTCGATTTGCGCAGGTCTTCCCGCTCATCGGCGGGGCCGTCGATTTTGAGGCCCATGTCGCGGGCGGTCTCGTCCATAAACTGCCAATAACCCACAGCACCAGCGGTCGAAACGGCATCGGCCTTCCAATTGCTCTCGATCAGGGGCAAATATTTGAAATCATTGGGAACGTTGTGTTTAGCCAGAATCGGCTCAATAACGGCAAAATAAGGCTGTGAACGTTGTTTCAGGGCGTTCACGTGTTTCAGATAACCGCCACTGTTAGCCAGGGCCGAAGCCAACCTCAGCGAGACAGCCGCCTGCTCCGTTGGCACCATTTCGCCACTGAAATGCATTCGGCCAGTGGTGACCGGGGCTTTACGTGATTTCTGAGCCTGAACTGAAGAAAATGCAATAAGACAACTTGTAAACATACTTATTGTTAGCCAGTTACAAAACTCTTTTCTTAGATTCAGCACACTTATTCGGTTTGGTTAAACATAGACTCAACGACAACAAGGTGAAAAGTTGTATAGTTCGATTAAAGTACTTTCCAGGTTGAAATCCAGCCCGCTTTCACCTGCTCCATATCGGGCAAACTGATCCCGATTCGCCCGGTTGAGGCATCCACCGCCGAGAGTGTCATGTTGTAGGTTTCCCGATTTTCTTTTGAATAGAGCTTGTCGCCCCGCAGAAAAACCTTGTTTAGTTTGGGGTCGATATCTTCCACAATGGCATAGAGCACATCGCCCTGATCGACCGTTTTACCATCGGCCATGCCATCGCGGGTGAGTTGAAACACCCAAACCTGCCCCCGTTTCAGCACGCCAGCCTTGGCCAAACGCGCTTTTATACCACCCCGAAACACATCGGCAGCATTCGGTAATGGGGTTTCCTGTTGGCGTTTGGCAGTGGCCGGATTTGCAAGAACAGGTTGATTGGCAGCTAATTGCGTTTCGGCAATAATCATCGACTCGGCCAGCAGCGGCTTCTCTTCATCCAGGATAGCAGGCTTTATGTTCTTAAGCGGCTCACTAAGCGTTTTCCAGACATCGAGCGGCAGCACGGGCCGGTAGCTGACATAGTTATCGAACAACTCCTTAAAGGCAATGATCCGGTAAAGGTATTTCCCGGTTTCGGCGTTCAGGTGGAGGTAATAATAATCGGATTCGTGTTGCCGCTTAATGCTTGAGAGCAGGTTGCCAATACCATTGTTGTAGGCCGCAGCCGCCAACGTCCAGGAGCCAAGCCGCACATACAGAAAGCGCAGATACCGGCAAGCCGCGTCGGTCGATTTTAGCAGGTGCTGCCGTTCATCATTCTGATTATCAACGGTTAAGCCCAGTTCGCGGGCCGTGGCGGGCATCAGTTGCCAATAGCCCACAGCCCCGGAACGCGACACGGCGTTGCCCCGCAATGAACTCTCTACCAAAGGAAGATATTTGAAATCAGCCGGGATTTTATATCGCTCCATGATTGGCTCGATAAGCGGAAAAAACGAGGCAGCCCGTTGGCGGATTTCGTATAAAGCCTGATTATAGCTGGATTTTTGCACCAGTGCAGACACCAACCGGCGGGCAACAGCTTCTTCGTGAACAGGCACGGCTTCTCCGCAGAAAAAAACGGGGGGCAGGTTTGCCCAGGCCGCCAACTCGTCGTCAAGTAGTTTGCCTGCATTTGTCGCTCCGTTGGTCACGGCACACGACGATCGCAGGCTGGTCAGGGCGACCATCAACAACACTAAAAAATGCTTCATCGTTACGGAAGGTTCGTCTTTATCTCATTGGTTAGCAGAATACTCCACTAATCTTGTATGACTGAGGAGTACTCTACTGACTTAGACGATAAAAAGTCGGTATGTAACGAGACTATCAGTACATAATTTATTTTGGTAATGGGATCACCCTTTCCCCAGCTTACGCCAACGCTTTCCGCGCTTCGTGGTCGGGGTCGTTAACGAGGGTGGCCGTGTCGTCCAGAATCATGGTCTCGCCGTTTTGGGCGGTGTAGGGTTTCCAGGCTGGCAGGCCACCCCCGTTTGGATTGCCGGTTTTCCTGAAGGCACCGGCCATTTTTTCCGACAACGTCCTGGGCCGTTTGCCTCCCTCCGTGTGGGTGAGCATGAGGTCGGTATTGTAGAACCAGAAACAAATGTCGTCGCAATGAAACGCCCGCATCCGGTTGTCGAACAGGGGCGGTTGCCAGCCCGAATCTCGATAGGCCGCGCCTTCGGGAAGTTTGGGGCGTAGGCATCCACAATGTCGCTCGTCTTATCACCAAAGCGCGGCTTCACTTTTTCTTTCACTTCGGCCAGCGAAACGTTTTCTGTTTTTGGGAATCCAAAGCGGGAGTCCAGACGTTGATTTTCAGACAGACTTCCGACACATCGTCGCAATTCCAGTGGTCAACTAACGAGGCATAGGTGTTGGCATACCGCTTTTCCATGATCTGGGGGGCGGAGTTTCCCCACCACAAAGCCGGGCGAATATCGGTTCAGGCAGTGGGTTTTTGCGGAGGCATAAACCGGTTTTTCCCCGACGTATCGGCCCCGTAGGGTACGCCCAAGAATTGGTGAATGCCCCGCAGAATGAACCCACGAATTTTGCCGTGTTCCGTGTTGGCAACCGCGATGTTGTCGCCCACAAACAGGAGTTGCTCGTCGCTTATGGGCTTTTTGACGGCCTTTGGCGGGGTTAGGGTTAGGGGCGACGCGATGGTGGGCGATACGCTCAAACCGGCTACACCGACTCCAAGCGAGTGTAAAAATTACCCTCGAAAGACATAACAGGAAAAAGACTGGGCATCAATCAGTAAACGTGCAATTACTGATGGGCATAATGGAACC
>JAJAYX010000218.1 GCA_026785985.1 Rudanella sp.
ATCACGCCCGATTTTCCTACAAATTTGGTACACTCCTCCACAATGCTACCCGACCGGTTCAGGCCCAACTGATAGAGTTGCCGCCGAACATCGCCCGCCGGATGCAGTGCCAGAAAAGCGGCTGTTGGCACCACGGCTCCCCAACCGTTGGCGGTGGGTAGAGGTGTAGGGCGCAAAGCCGCCAGGCTGTTGGTCTGCGCCACCGATTCGAGCGTGGTGTAGGCCGATTGCAGGGCGTTATTGACCCCCAGCGACTCCTGACGGGTTTGGAACAGAATCTCGAAAATCGATTCGGGATGGCTGTTGCCGCGCCAGGCCGCAATGTAGTCGGTGTTGCCCACAAACCGGCCCACACCCGCTGCCAGGGCATCGGTGCCGTACTTGATGGCGTTGGGAAAATCTTCGTTATAGAGGGCAACGCGGGCAAACAGAGCCATGGCAGCGGCTTTGGTGACCCGGCTCGGCGCACCCGTTGCCGGGGCTTTCGCAACAGCATCAGTCAGGTCTTTGTAAATCTGAGTATAGACATCCGCTACCGATGCACGGGGATGATTCTCGATCTGTTCGGGCGAACTAACCCCTTTAAGCACCAGCGGCACACCGCCTTTACTAAGCGCAGCAATGGCTACCGTCGGGTCGTAGGCATAGACCCGGCCCAGGTTGTGGTAGTTCAGGGCACGCAAAAACTTCAATTCACCCTCAATGGTGGCCCGTTCCGCTTCGTTGAAGGGACTGTTAGGCAGGGCTTCCAGAATCAGGTTGATATTATTGATACCGAGGTAGTAGATGTTCCAGCCGCCCATGTGGCTGTTAATCACGTTTTGTCCTTCGTTAATGAATCGGCCTCCCGCCCGGTTAATAATCCGGGTTTCGTCGGCCAGAGCTTCGCTGATGGCCAGCAGGTCACGTCCGTAGAGCGTAATGTCCTTCTGATAAACATAGACATTGGTGACGGCGGCATTGATGCCTTCGCGGGTCGTTAAAGCGACAGTGGTATCGATAGACTGCCGGGGTTCTACCTCCAGCAGGTCACTGCAACTGCCCATCAACAGACCCGTTGTGAGCATAAAAAGTCCTAATGTGTATTTCATAAAAGTCGTTTGTCGGATGAATTAAAGGCCAATTTGAACACCCAGTGTGAAGCTGCGCGACTGGGGGATGATGCCCTGATTATCGCGTGACCCATCCACTTCAATTGCAAATTCAGGGTCGAAGCCCGTCCACTTTGTCCAGGTGAAAGCGTTGATGGCCTGTGCATACACTTTTACGCCCGACAGCTTAAGCCGACTCACCACCGCCGAAGGGAGACTGTAACTTAAAGACACCTGCTTCAGCCGGACGTAGGAGGCATCCTGAAAAAAGCGCGGACCGGATTGGTAAGAACTAATGCGGCCACTGAGTTCGGTTCGGTTGTTAGCCGGGCGCGGAACGCTCGTTATCTGTCCGGGGGTTGTCCAGCGATTGTCGAAATAATAGGTCAGGCTGTTACGGAGTGCGCCCGCATTGTCGGCCAAACGGAACTCCTGCGCATTGTAGATAGTCCGGCCCAGGTCGTATTGCAACAGGCCCGACAGTTCGAAGCCCTTGTAGCTGAACGTATTGGTAAACCCGCCAAACTGCTTTGAGATGCCCGAATGACCCAGCGGACGCTGATCGGCAGTGCGAACCGGATACGTAATATTCCCCGACGGATCATACCACATAGGCCGACCGTTGGCCGGATTCACGCCCGCGTAAGGAACGCCCACGTTGGTAAACAGCGGCAAACCTACCCGTACTCCCAAATTACCGGGCAGCACATCAGCCCCATCGAAGAGCTTGGTCACTTTGTTATCTAAAAACGTAATGTTGAAGTTGGTCTCCCAGCGGAACCCACCCGTGTTGACGTTAATGGTCGTGATGTCGAACTCCAGACCCCGGTTGCGTATCTCGCCAATATTCTCGAAGATGCTGTTGAAGCCGTTCGTTTGTGGAATCGAGCGGGTTAGCAACAAGTCGCGGCTAATCCGCTCGAAAGCATCAATCGAGCCTTTGACACGCCCTCCAAAGAAACCATAATCTAACCCAACGTTGTAGGTCACATTGCGTTCCCAGCGCAGGTTTGGGTTGCCCAACTGACTGACAATGATACCGGCATTACCCTGATAAACACCCCCTAAGCCGTAGAGCCGACGAGACGCAAAATTGCTTACCTGATCGTTGCCGGTACTGCCCACGCTGAACCGCAACCCTAAATCACTGATGACCGAACTGCTTTTCAGGAATTTTTCTTCGGCAATATTCCACTTGGCCGAGATCGACGGGAAATAGCCCCAGCGGTTGTTGGAACCAAACCGCGACGAACCGTCGTAGCGCAAAATACCACTCACGATATACCGTTTTTCGTATTCATAGCGTAGGTTAGTGAACACCCCGGCCCGTTTGAAACTCGACCAGAAGCCCCCCACCGAAACGGGTTCTGCCGCTGCATTGGCCGTGTTCAGTTCGGGGGTGGGGAAACCCTGTGCGTTGAGCGAGGTGGTTTCATTGATCTCTTGCCGGTATTCGGCACCAACCAGAACCCCCACGGTATGCTTGCCAAAGGTTTGATTGTAATTCAGCGTTGCATTAGTGGTCTGGTTAATATTGTTGTTGAC
>JAJAYX010000219.1 GCA_026785985.1 Rudanella sp.
CTGCTGATCATTGCCTCCAACGAAACCGGCTCTACGCTGGTGTTTGCTGCCTTCGTGATTATGCTCTATCGCGAAGGCCTGCCCGGCTGGATTCCGGTCACGGGCGTTGCGTTGGCCATTTTGTTTGTACTCGCATTGGTTTTCCCCAAGCTCTACATCTTTTTCGGGCTGGTGGCCTGTGCAGGCGCGTTCATTTTGCTGATGCCCCGTTATAACCGCAACCCACGAACGTTCGTGAGTATGGGCATGGTGATTGCGGGCATGATGGTATTCGTAACGGGAGTTGATTTTTTTGTGAATAATGTGCTGCAACGCCACCAGCAAAACCGGATCAACGTGTTGGTAAATCCCAATATCGACCCGCTGGGTGTTGGCTGGAACGTAACCCAGGCCAAAATTGCCATCGGGTCGGGGCGGTTGCAGGGAAAGGGATTTCTGGAAGGCACCCAAACCAAATTCGATTTTGTACCCGAACAAAGCACCGACTTCATTTTCTGCACGATCGGCGAAGAACACGGCTTTTTGGGTAGTGCTGTGGTGATTGCCCTGTTCCTGGGTTTGCTCTCCCGAATTGTGATTCTGGCCGAAAAACAACGCAGCAAGTTCACCCGCGTTTATGGCTATTGTGTGGCCGGTATTTTATTTTTCCACTTCATGGTCAACATTGGCATGACCATTGGCCTGATGCCCGTAATCGGGATTCCACTGCCGTTTTTCAGCTACGGCGGCTCCTCACTCTGGTCGTTTTCAATCCTGTTATTTATCTTCCTGAAACTCGATTCCCGGCGGTCAGTCTTAACGGCGTGGGGTTAATCACCTTACTGCCCACCACAGCAAGGCCCAACCTGCAATCATCAGCACCCCGCCAATGGGCGTGATGGCCCCCAGCCAGGTGATGCCCGTGAAACACAGAATATAAAGCGAGCCGGAGAAAATCAGGGTTCCACCCAGGAATGACAGACCTGCGTAGTTGAGCCATTTTAGAGCCGGCGGATTCTGGCCGCCGGGCGGCCCCGTCATCAGGTGCATCAAAATCCCCACCAGCACCAGAGCCAGCGCGTGATAAAACTGGTATTTCACCGCTGTCTCGAACGTTGCCATTCGGTTCGTTTCGTCCAGCATCTTGCGTAGCGCATGAGCACCAAAGGCTCCCAACCCCACGCCAATCAGCCCCAGCAGGGCACCCGTTTGAATGAAGAATTTCATAGTCGTGATCCAAAAATAGCACTTCCCACTCGCACCATTGTGCTGCCTTCCTCAATGGCTAATTCATAATCGCCACTCATGCCCATCGAAAGTTCCGAAAAAGCCAAATTTGGTCGTCGAATAGTAGCCAATTCGCTGTAAAGCTGTTTCAACCCCCGAAATTCCTCCCGAACCTGTGCCTCATTGTCGGTGTTGGTCGCCAGTCCCATCAGGCCAACGATCCGAATAGTAGTAAGTGCATCCAAATCGTCGCTTTGCAATAGAAAGCGGGTCTCGTCGGGCGAAAGGACAAACTTGGTTTCTTCCTGCGCAATAAAAATCTGGAGCAGGCAGTCGATCACGCGACCATTTTTGGCGGCCTGTTTGTTTATTTCCCGAAGCAGCGACAGGCTGTCTACCGAATGGATCAGGGCCACAAACGGTGCAATGTATTTAACCTTATTTGTTTGCAAATGGCCAATCTGATGCCAGCGCAGGTCGGCGGGTAGTTGAGGCTGTTTTTCGGCCATTTCCTGCACCCGGTTCTCGCCAAAATCGTGGCAACCCGCGTCATAGGCTTCCTGCAAAAGCGATACGGGTTTGGTCTTCGTAACGGCAATCAATTTGGCCCTGTTCCCAATTTTCTGCTCGATCTGAGCGATGTTTTCCCTGATGGATGTCATGTACACAAAAGAAGATTTTGCAAAGATAAGTTTGAGTTGTGTGACGAATGGCGTAGTTTTTCGCCGAAAAGGACGTTGGACGTTAAAGTATGGATGCTGAATGTTGTTCTATCTAACGTCCAGTATCTAACAGCCAGAATCTTATTACTTTCACAAAATGGAACTTCGATCTGAAAAACGGAACAGTGGACGTAATTACCTGATTGTTGCCCTATTGGTACTGGTGGGGCTGAACGTGCTCCAACTCTATTTCTGGTATCAGGAACGCGAAATGGGCAAAACCAAAGATGCTACCATTGCCGCTAAAACCGAAGAAGTACTGGCAACTAAGACCCGCTTAGACTCCATTTCGACGCAGCTAGACCTTAAAATTGCGGAAATTAAACGATTGGGAGGTAATATAGACTCGTTGTTGACAATCAAAACCCAGCTTGAAGCCGATAAACGGGATCTTCGTAATGTCAATAATTTCGATGACCGGAAATACGCGCAACGTATCCGGGAATATGAGGTCATGCTGGCACAAAAAGATGGGGAAATCGCTCGTCTACGTGAAGAAAACGGCATTTTAACGGCACAAAACAAAACATTGACCCAGGAAAACACAGGCCTGCGTGGCGAAAAACAGGCCTTATTCGATTCGGTGATAACGTATTCATCGCGAAATCGGGAATTAGAGCAAAAAGTTACGATAGCCTCAGCCCTGCGGGCCGAAAACATATCGGTGAATGCCATCAACGCCAGGGGCAAGGAGAATGACGGCGGCAGCTACAAATCGAAACGATTAGATAAAGTTAAGGTTTTATTTCGGCTGGGTGAAAATGCGCTGGCCCGGCAAAACGAAAAGACAATTTATATCCGCATACTCGATCCCAGCGGGGCTGTTGTGTCGGACATGGCTACCGGCTCCGGCGAATTTACGTATAACGGCAAAGGGATGGGTTATACGGCTGCGCAGCCCATTCAGTTCGACAATAGCC
>JAJAYX010000220.1 GCA_026785985.1 Rudanella sp.
CGGGCTGGGGGTTTTTCCAAAGGCGTTCAAAAAAAAAAAACCGGCTGCGTGCGGGGCGCCGCCCCCCCCCAACGGGGCCCCCCCCACCCCCTCACTCCTTTATCCATTTATTTACATTGCCATTTCCCGCTATCGGGTTAATTTTGCCCTCGTTGTTGGTGAAACAGACCCAATTGTAGCGTCCTCATGTCCAAAAAAACCAAGATTGTTGCCACTGTCGGCCCGGCTTCCGACGCAAAAGATCAACTGCTGGCCCTGGCAAAAGCCGGCGTAAATGTATTCCGCCTTAACTTCTCCCACGGCACCCACGAAGACCATTTACTGCGCATTCAACTCATTCGCGAACTGAATGAAGAACACAACCTGAGCCTCTGTATTCTTCAGGATTTACAAGGTCCAAAAATCCGTATTGGCAACGTCGAGAACAAAGATGGCGTGATGATTTTGGCTGGTAACAAACTGACATTCACCAATGATGACATCATCGGCACCGCCGAACGGGTTAGCACACCTTACAAGGATATGTATAAAGACGTGCATCCGGGCGAACGTATTTTAATGGACGATGGCAAGCTGGAAGTAAAAGTAATTGGTATCGATGGCACCGACGTTATTACCGAAGTAGTCTATGGCGGCTCCATGAAATCGAAGAAGGGAGTGAACCTGCCGAACACCAACGTGTCGATGCCCGCCGTGACTGATAAGGACTGGGCTGACCTTGATTTTGGTCTGGAAAACGATGTAGAGTGGATTGCCCTTTCGTTTGTGCGGGAAGCCTCAGAAATCATCGACATCAAAAGATATATTAAATCGAAGGGCAAAAACACGCGGGTTATCGCCAAAATCGAGAAGCCCGAAGCCATTGTCAACATCGACGAAATTATTGCTGCCACCGATGGCCTGATGGTGGCCCGTGGCGACCTCGGCGTGGAGCTTCCGGCCGAAGAGGTGCCGATGATTCAGAAGATGCTGGTGGAGAAGTGCAACCGGGCTGCCAAGCCTGTGATTGTGGCTACCCAAATGCTCGAAAGCATGATTGATGCCCCCCGCCCGACACGCGCCGAAATCAACGACATTGCCAACTCGGTGCTCGATGGAGCCGATGCCGTGATGCTCAGTGCCGAAACTGCATCGGGAAAATACCCAATTCTGGCGGTCGAAAGCATGGCCAACACCATTAAGCAGGTGGAGACTTTAACCGACAAGATTTATTTCCGATATCACGCCCACGTGAACGAAGAGCCAACGGCTAATGTACTGAACGATAACGTGGTTATGAGTGCCTGCCGACTGGCCCGCGACACCAAAGCACGAGCTATAATCGGTATTACAACGTCGGGCTACACTGCCTTCCGGCTGTCGCACCACCGGCCCAAAGCCGACCTGTTTATTTTCTCGGCTGATGCCCGCCTGCGCAATACGCTCGGTTTGTATTGGGGTGTGCAGGTGTTGCCCTACGCACCCGATTTGGCGAACACCATTGAGCAGACAGTGGATGAAATCCGGCAGGTATTGATTGACCGCAACGCGCTGGAATCAGGCGATATTTTCATCAATACCCTCAGTATGCCCCTCTCGCAACGCAACAAAACCAACACGGTAAAGCTGAGCGTGGTGGATTAAAGGCCATAAATATCAACTATAGAGCCGCAAGCGAATCGTCGTTTGCGGCTTTTTTTATAACTTGACTGCCTAAACGCCACCCCATGCGCGAAGCAGCGTTCATTAAGCGAAACACACCCAAGTGGCGTGCCTACGAAGAAACAATGGCCGAGGCCGCCAACCGGCTGTATGCAGCCCGGCCCGACCCCGACGAACTCACGGATCAGTATATCGAACTGACCGATGATTTGTCGTATGCCCGGACGTTTTACCCAGACTCCAACGTCACCAAATACCTGAATAGCGCGGCTGTCGGTATGCACCGGGGCCTGATGCAGAACAAACGAGATGATCAGAATCGGTTTGTGGTATTCTGGACGCATGAATTGCCGATGGTGTTTCGGAACTCCCACCGGATGTTGCTGATTTCGGCCATTTTCTTTGGTTTGGCGTGTTTTGTGGGCTGGTTGTCAGCCGCTAACGATAACACCTTCGTGCGGCTGATTCTGGGCGACGGCTACGTGAACATGACCCTCGAAAACATCAAAAAAGGCGACCCGCTGGGCGTTTACAACGGCGACGACCGCGCCGATATGTTTTTGAGAATCACGTTTACTAACATTGGGGTTTCGTTACGCACCTTTGTAGCAGGCTTGCTGGCTTCGTTCGGCACCATTGTGATGCTGTTTTACAACGGCGTGATGTTGGGTGCGTTTCAGTATTTTTTCTACGAACGGGGCTTGCTCCTGGAGTCTGTTCTGAAAATCTGGATTCACGGCACCCTCGAAATTTCAGCCATTATTATCGCCGGTAGTGCGGGGCTCACTGTGGGAAACAGCCTGTTGTTTCCGGGGACTTATTCCCGTTTAGAATCCTTTAAACGGGGTACAAAACAGGGCCTGAAAATAACCATTGGGCTGATCCCCATTTTCGTAGTAGCCGGATTTTTAGAGAGTTACATTACCCGGCTCACGCTGCCTCCCGTGGTCAGTGCGCTCATTATTGCCGTTTCTGCCGGGTTCATAGGCTGGTATTTCATCTGGTATCCGATTCGGTTAAACAAATGATCCCCCTTTACCAACAACGCGATTTCGGCGAGAAAATTAACGCCACCTTTCAGTATATCGTGCAGCAGTTCAGGAGTTTAGGTCTGGCTTTGCTCTATATTGCCGGGCCGGTGGTGCTGGTAGCGGGCATTGCCAGTGGTCTGAGTGAATCGTCGGTGCGGGGCAATGTGTTTGGCTTGCTAACGCGGGCATCGCTGGTTAGTGTAATGGCTTATCTTCTGGCATTTTGGCTGGTGCCACTCGTTACCTACGGCCACCTGAAAGTATATGGCGAAACCGGGGGCGGGCCGGTGCCGGTGGGAGCCGTTTGGCGCGAAGTTCGCCGGGCGTTTGGTCGGGCGATGATCGCCGTTTTTCTCTATGGTACGTTGTATATTGTCGGTTCCTTCATTCTATTTCTGCCGGGTATTTATTTCGCCGTGACGCTCTCGCCCATGATCGCTATTGTGGTGCTGGAAGAAGCCGGGGCAGGCGATGCGTTCAGCCGGAGTTTCACCCTGATGCAGGACAATTGGTGGAGCACGTTCGGGTTGCTCATCATTATGGGGTTTGTGTATCTGTCGTTACTGAGCCTGATTTGGATGCCAACCTTACTGTGGAATATGATCAAAGGCGTGTTCCATCTGCCTGCTTTACCGCCCCTCGTGCTGGCCTTTTTAGGCGCGTTTGTGGTGTTGGGATTGCTTTTATTCTTAATGGTTGTGGTGCTGGCAGTAGGCTTCCAGTATTTTAATTTGGTCGAAAAACGCGAACATGTTGGCCTCATCGCCCGCATCGACTCGATTGGAGAAACAGTCTCTGAAACACAAGTAGCCGAGGATGAAGAACTTTATGGGTAATTGGTTAGCGCTGTGGCTATTCCTTACATTTCCGGCAATTGCCCAAATCCCCCCTGCCGACTCAACGGTGGTGGCCGATACCACGCGCCGGGAAACCGATTCACTGACTGTTGACGAAGCTGAAGACTATTTCGAGAGTGAGGAGTCAGATAACCCGAACGACACGATTATGGTGGCGGCTCCCGACGACCGGTCTCCCCAAACGGCCCGCCTGCTCTCCGACAGCACCCTAAATAACTACAGAAACGACCGCGATTATCAATATAGCGACGATGTTCCCCCGCCTGACAGCTTGATCGGGGAATTTTTCAGTTGGTTTTTTCGGCGGTTACGGGATTTTCTCAGCGGCCCCTCCTACCAAAGTTTTTGGCGATACGTGATCATTGCCGCTATAGCCGCGCTGGTTATCTATCTGGGTATCAAAGCCGAGTATCTGGGCTTTCTGATGCCCAGCCGCAGTTCCCGCCTGACC
>JAJAYX010000221.1 GCA_026785985.1 Rudanella sp.
CAATATTCCTGAACACCGAACTGTTCAAATAATGCCTTTTTTGTGACGCGGTCACGATAAATGGAGGAAGGAGAAATTATTTCGGCAATCAGATCAGGTGCCGGTCCGTCGCTACGGCCCATCACGCCATCGGAAGTGATGAGGTGAGCGTTCAATCGAGACACATAAACGAGGTCAGGTTGGGGACCGTTCACGTCATCAAGAAAAACATCAACGGGTGCAAACATAACCTTACCCGGTTGTGATTGCTGGCGAACAAATGTTTCAACCTGATAGTAGAGGTTGGCTAAAATCAATTGGTGGCGAGGGTTAGGGGCCCGGAACGCCGGACTGTTTTTCTTCACAATTTCTCCATCAAGAAACTCATAGAGGTGGGTGTCATGATCATCAAATTCCATCTCATGGAACTCAGCGACGGTCAATTTGCGAATTTCAACGGCTTCCATAACAACGGGCAGTTTGCTGTTTACCAAAGATTGGGGTTTTACGGCACAATTTCCTGCGCTGTTTGCCCCGCCGTTTCCGGCACATATTCAAGCAAATCGGCGGGTTGGCAATCGAGGGCGCGGCAAAGAGTTTCGAGGGTGCTGAACCGAACGGCTTTGGCTTTGCCCGTTTTCAGAATCGACAGGTTGGCCAGCGTCATATCCACTTTTTCGGCCAGCTCGGTGAGCGAGATTTTGCGCCGGGCCATCATTACGTCGAGGTTTACAATGATCGGCATGGCTCAGATGGTAAGGTCTTGTTCCTGTTTTAGTTGTAAACGGGCGGCACAACAATAATAACCAATAATTGAAGGCCATAAAGCCAGGTAAAGACCTGTCGAAGAACAGAAATGAGCTTGAGAAATTTCATAATTGCTGATTGATTAACAACTTTAAACCAAATTTCAATAATTATTTATTGATAAACAATAAATAATTATTGAATAGCAAAAAAATATTATTGACTTACTGTATGCGTTGCGTGACTCTCTGCAACACTGTAACTTGCCGCCAAAATCGACTAAATCAATAAGCCGCTATGCCCGAAATTTTCCGTGTATTTGGTTTTCGTTTTATGTTCTATAGCAACGACCATTTACCTATGCACATCCATGTCCGCAACAGTGATGGAGAAGCCAAATTTTCAATCAACCCTGTTCAATTGCTCGAAAACAAAGGCATGAAGTCGAAAGATGTGAAAGTCGCAGAAGGGTTGGTCGAGGAGAACGAAGATATTATCGAACAACGTTGGAAAGAATTCTTTAATCAGTAAAATCATGGTACAACAACCCTGTTTCACAGCACAGCGTGTCTGGTTTGATGAAGAGCGTATTTTCGTTGAACTAAACGATGGCCGGATTGTCGGTAGCCCACTACGCTGGTTTCCCTTACTCGCTAAGGCCACTCCCGAACAACGAAGCCACTACGAATTAGTGGGAAACGGGTATGCTATTCGTTGGGAAGAACTCAATGAAGATTTATCTGCCAATGGCTTTTTAACCTATTCGCGCTCTTAAAATCGACTCATTACCAATAACAAAACCGCAGCATGACCCCGACAACCATTGACCCCGCAGCCCAAACCGAAATCGACCGCTGGCTTGCCGGCCCCTACGACGACGACACTAAAGCCGCCATCCGCCAACTTCAGGACAGTGGCAATACCACCGAACTCACCGACTCGTTCTACCGCTCGCTGGAATTCGGGACGGGCGGGCTTCGGGGCATTATTGGTGTGGGGTCGAACCGCATGAACCGATACACCGTTGGGGCAGCCACGCAGGGCTTGGCCAATTATATAAACCGAAGCGTCGGATCGTCAGCCTTTCCCGGCGAAGACGTGAGCGTGGTCATTGCCTACGACAGCCGCCGGATGAGTCCCGAATTTGCCCGACTCGTGGCCGACATTTTCTCGGCAAACGGCATCAAGGTCTATCTGTTCAGCAGCCTGCGCCCCACCCCCGAACTCTCGTTTGCGATTCGGCAGTTGGGTTGCCAAAGCGGAATTGTGGTGACGGCCTCGCACAACCCGCCCGAATACAACGGCTATAAAGTCTATTGGAACGATGGAGCGCAGGTGGTGGCCCCTCACGACGAAAACATTATTGACGAGGTTGAGAAGGTACAATCCATCGAAGACATTAAGTTTGAAGGCGACCCCAACAAGATCAAACTTATTGATGAGGAGGTGGACGCGCCTTACATCGAGCGCATCAAAACCAATGCCGTGAACCCCGATGTAATTGCCCGGCAAGCCGACCTGAACATCGTTTATACGCCTATTCACGGAACAGGAATTACGTTGGTGCCACGGGCGTTGGCCGCGCTTGGCTTCACCAACGTGAGCATCGTAGAAGCCCAGGCAACACCCGATGGCAACTTTCCGACCGTGAAATCGCCGAACCCTGAAGAGCGGGCAGCTATGCAATTAGCTCTTGATCAGGCTCTTGCTCAAAATGCTGATCTCATTTTGGCCACTGACCCCGATGCCGATCGCGTGGGTGCCGGTGCCAGAAACCACCACGGCGAGTTTGAGTTGCTCAACGGCAACCAGATGGCCAGTCTTATTATTTTTTATCTGCTTCGGGCCTGGCGCGATGCGGGCAAACTGACCGGCAAGGAGTTCGTGGCCAAAACCATTGTCACCACCGACCTCATCGACCGGATGTGCGAGCGGGCGGGGGTGTCTTGCTACAACACCCTGACGGGCTTTAAATACATTGCCCAGGTAATCCGTGAACTCGAAGGTGAGCAGCAGTTTATTGGCGGGGGCGAAGAAAGTTACGGGTATCTGATTGGTGATTTCGTGCGCGATAAAGATGCCGTTGCCTCCTGCACGATGATTGCCGAGCTCACGGCCTACGCCAAAGACAGTGGCCTGAGCCTGTTCGATTTGCTGATGGAAATGTACCAGAAAAACGGCTTCTATTACGAAGGGCTGGTATCGCTGACCAAAAAAGGAAAGTCAGGTTCAGAGGAGATTCAGCAGATGATGGCTGATTTCCGGGCCAATCCACCTCAGCAAATTGCGGGTTCCGAGGTGATCCGGATTGACGATTACAAAGCCCTGACCCGTATGGAGGGTGGCCGGACGAACCCCATCGAAGCCGGGAAAATGGGCATCGAGTCCTCGAATGTTCTCCAGTTTTTCACGGCAGACGGCACCAAAATTTCGGCCCGCCCATCGGGAACGGAGCCGAAAATAAAGTTCTACGTATCGGTGAACGAACCGCTGAACAGCAAAGACGAATTCGATACTGTCTATGCCTCGTTAAAAGAGAAAGTGCAGCGGGTGATTGAGGATATGAATTTGAAGTAACGATGAATGCGTAATGATGAATGATGAATTTGCTGACGCATGACACACATTCATCATTACGCATTCATCATTCATCACTCCCTACTGCCTTCCGCTGGCATTTCCGGGGCTTCGGAGCCTTCCTCAGTGGTGCGGCCACCCGATGAACTGGCGGCTGATGATTGGGTGTCGCTGTCGGGAGCCGTGCCATTCTTGTCGTCCTGATCGTCTTCCTGTTCTGGTTGCATGGGAGTTTGCTTTAATACTGCGACCGGCCCGTTGAGGTCGTATCGTTGTCCATATCCTCATTCAGATCGTCGTCGGCCATCGATGGGGTCTTGTCGTTGTCCTCCTCGTCTAAGAGTTCGTCATCGTCCATGTCGTCACCCCTGCCCACCTCGTCGGCATCAGTGGCTCCGTAACCGGCTGTGGAGCCGGAACCCGAATCGTCATACGCAGCCCCGCCCTGATTAGGGTTTGCGGCCAGAACATCATTGTCTTCTTGTTGCGGGTTCATGTCAGTTTGTTGGTTTTGGTTGAACAAAATAGATTTCTCTGTGCTTGTAGGCAGATATAACCCGGCCACTCCGACCGCGTTAGAAGAACTGAGCCAACGGCCCGGCTAACTCAACCCCAATGAAAAACTATTGCTTACAACGGCTTTCTGATCAGCCCATTATTCGTACTGAAGAGGTACGCCCTGCCGTAGAAGGGTTCACGGTGCTGGGCGCGTTCAACCCGGCAGCAACCCGATTTGGCGACGAAATCATTCTGCTCCTGCGCGTTGCCGAAGGCCCAACCCTCGACCCATCAGACAAAGGCTGGCTGCACATTCCAGTGCTTGAAGAACAGGACGGAACTATGCAATTGGTTGTCAAACGCTTCCGCGAACCCGACGGTCTCCACGATTCCCGCGTTGTAATGCTCGAAGGCAAGGTGTATCTGACATCCATCAGCCACCTTCGGCTGGCCCGCAGCCGTGACGGTATTCATTTCCAGATCGACGAGAAACCGTTTCTGTTCCCCGCCCGCGCCGACGAAGCCTTTGGTATCGAGGATGCCCGCATCACGTTTCTGGAAGGCGAATACTGGATTACCTACAC
>JAJAYX010000222.1 GCA_026785985.1 Rudanella sp.
AAACGTGCCCCCCGGCGACTACCAGCTCCAGATTAAAGGCAGCAACAATGATGGGCTTTGGAGTAACGTAAAAACGCTTTCAATCCATATTACCCCACCTTTTTGGCGAACGTGGTGGTTTCGAACCGTAGCGGCCCTTGCCCTAATGGCTCTGGTCATTTTAGTTTACCGTTTCCAATTAGAGCGTAAAACATTAAAGGCGCGGCTGGAAGTCGAAGAAGCCAAACGGCTGCAAAAAGAAGCGGAGTTGAATGAGATGGAAGCTGCCTTTACCCTGAAACTATCGCAAACCGAAATGGCGGCCCTGCGTTCGCAAATGAACCCGCACTTTATTTTCAACTGCCTCAACTCCATTCAGTATTTCACCGCCCAAAACAAGGCCGACAAAGCCTCGGACTACCTCACCAAATTCTCGCGGCTGATTCGGCTCGTGCTCGAAAACTCGAAGTCCGAGCGCGTTACGCTGGCCAACGAACTCGAAACGCTGCGGCTTTATATCGAGATGGAAGCCATGCGGTTTGGCCCAAAAATGAACTACCGCATTGAGGTGGACGAGGGGCTTGATGCCGACTTTATCCAGATTCCGCCCCTGCTGTTGCAACCCTTTGTCGAAAATGCGATCTGGCACGGGCTGATGCACAAGGAAGAAGGAGGCAACGTGGTAATAAAGGTGCAACAGCCGCAAGACGACCGGCTGCACATCGAAATCACCGACGATGGGGTCGGTCGGCAGCAAGCGGCAGAGTACAAGAGCAAGTCGGCCACCAAAAACAAATCGTTCGGTATGAAACTCACAACCGAGCGAATCGAACTCATCAATCATCTTTACAACACCCAAACCCAGGTCAGCATCATCGACCTGACCGATGCCGACAACCGGCCAACGGGTACGCGGGTGCTGGTTGATATTCCTGTTTGAACTCCTTCAACGATCCCTTCCTATGCTCCGCGCCATTATCATCGACGACGAACCCAATGCTGTAGGCCTGCTCGACCTGCGCCTGTCGCAACATTGCCCACAGATTCAGGTTGTTGGCACTTTCACGAGTAGTCTGGAAGGCTTGCAGGCCATTTTTAACCTGCAGCCCGACGTTTTGTTTCTGGACATTGAAATGCCCCAGATGAATGGCTTTCAGTTGCTGGAAGCCGTCGCCAACCTGTCATTCTCCCTCATTTTCGTGACTGCTTACGACCGCTTCGCGTTGAAAGCGTTTCGGTATAGTGCGGTTGACTATCTGCTGAAACCGATTGATACCCAGGAATTGATTGAGGCCGTAAGCAAGGTTGAAAAACAGCGCAAAACTACCCCCGAACAACTCGGTCACCTTCGCGAGCAGTTTAATTCACCTACCCGTACCCTGCCCGACCGCATCGCCCTGCCCTACCAGAATGGGGTTACTTTTGTGAGCCTGACTGATGTACTTTACTGTGAATCAGATGATAACTATACCAAATTCTACCTTGCCGACGGGCAACACTACCTGGCTACCAAACCCCTGCGCGATATTCAGGAGTTGCTGGAGGAACGCGATTTCTTGCGGATTCATCGGCAGTATTTAATTAACCTGAGTCACATCAAAAAATTTGTGAAGGGTGAGGGCAACTATGTTGTCATGACCAACGGGCAGTCCATACCCGTTTCCCGCACTCAGAAAGACCGGTTAATGGAGCGGTTTGGTTGGTTGTAAGCTATCGTTGAGAAAAATAATTTTTCTCCGAATTTTTTGTACCTTCATCATCTAAACTTTCTTAGTGAAGGATCATGACCTACGACTATATCATTGTTGGTGCAGGCTCGGCGGGCTGCGTGCTGGCTAATCGGCTCTCTGCCGACCCCTCCGTTTCGGTATTGCTGCTCGAAGCAGGTGGGCCGGATAAGAAACTGGAAATTCAGATTCCGGCTGCTTACTCCAAACTAAACCGAACCGACGTTGACTGGGGTTTCTGGACCGAACCGCAGGAGAGCATCGACAATAAGCGGATGTACTTACCCCGTGGCAAAACCCTCGGCGGCAGCAGCAGCACCAACGCGATGGCCTACGTACGCGGCAACCGCGAGGATTACAACGACTGGGCGCGAATGGGCAACACGGGCTGGAGTTTCGATGAGATATTGCCGTATTTTATGCGGTCGGAACACAACGAACAGTCCGCCCGGCTCGACGCGGGCTACCACGGTACCGATGGCCCCCTCAACGTGACGTATGCTCAGCGGTTTCAAACACCCTTGGCCCCGGCTTTTGTGAGTGCCTGCGAGCAAGTGGGCATCCCCCGCGGGGCCGACTATAACGGGGCTAGTCAGGCCGGGGCTGGCTTTTTTCAGTTTACGATCAAAGACGGGAAACGCCATAGCGCGGCTACGGCGTTTCTGAAACCCGCCATGCCCCGCCCGAACCTGACAGTGATTACCCATGCCCTCACAAAGCGAGTTGTGTTGCAAAATGGCCGGGCAACAGGCGTGGAGTTTATCACCGGTAAAAACACCACCCAAACCGCTACGGCCAACCGCGAGGTTATACTGTCGGCTGGTGCGTTTCAGTCTCCTCAGTTGCTGATGTTATCGGGCATTGGGCCAAAAGATGAGCTGAAACGGCAGGGAATCGAGGTGAAGCACGAATTGGCAGGCGTGGGTCAAAATCTTCAGGATCACCTGTTTACGGGCGTGAGTGCGCTTTGTTCGCAACGCGGCACCACCAGTAATTATCACCTCTCGCCCTGGCGGCAGGTGGTGGCCCTGACCAATTACATGGTGAACAAAAAAGGGCCGCTCACCACCAGCCCTCTCGAAGCGAACGCTTTTATCAACCTGCTCGACCCCACCGGCCGAGTCGATCTGCAATTTCACTTCGCTCCCGTTCACATGGGCGACGATTACCAGGTCGATATGTACGACCTGACAACCTACCCCCACACCGACGGCTACACGCTGCTCCCCACGTTGCTGCGTCCCGAAAGCCGGGGGTACGTGGGCCTGCGTTCCGCGAATGTGGCCGATGCACCCGTGATTCAACCCAACTTCCTGACGGCCGAAAAAGACCGACAAACGCTTATTCAGGGTCTGCGCCGGGCCATTGAGGTGATGGAAGCGGATGCCTTCGGGCCGTATCGGTCGCGGATTCAAACTCCCGTCAACCGGGCTTCCGACGATGGTTTGTGGGAGCACATTCTAAATCAGATCGAGACGGTCTATCACCCGGTTGGCACCTGCAAAATGGGAACCGGTGAAATGGCTGTGGTTGACCCCGAACTGCGCGTGCGGGGCGTGGAAGGCTTGCGCGTGATCGACGGGTCGATTATGCCCACCGTGGTGTCGGGCAACACCAATGCGCCCTGCATCATGATTGGCGAGAAGGGCGCGGATTTGATCCTGGGAAAACCTCACCCCCAATCGCCCGGCGACTCGGCCCTCTCCGCAACGGCGGACCGCTTGCAAAGG
>JAJAYX010000223.1 GCA_026785985.1 Rudanella sp.
ATCCGAAGCAGTTTACGCTCATCGGCACCTCCATTCCGAACGTCGATAATAAACTGATTACGATGGGGAAACCGTTGTTCGGAATCGACTTCTACCGCGAAGGAATGCTGCTTGCTATGGTGCAGCGGCCACCCGCCTTCGGTCTGAAACTCAAATCGGTGGACAGCAGCGCGGCCAAAGCGATGTCGGGCATAACGGACGTGGTCTCATTGAAAAACGGCGTGGCCGTGGTTGGCAAATCGACCTGGGCCGTGAAAAAGGCCCGCGAGAAACTCAAAATCGAGTGGGAAAAAATTAGCGAAGCACCCCTAGAAAGCACTACCGACCACGACCGGCTGTTCAAAGAGTTATTGGACAAACCGGGTGCCACCGTCCGCCGGAAAGATGGCGACCCCGATGCCGCTTTTGCTTCGGCAGCCCGCATCATCAAAGCCGAGTACCAGTGTCCGCTGTTGCCCCACAGCCCACTGGAGCCGATGAACTTCTTCGCCCACGTGCGACCCGATGGCGTAGAACTAATTGGCTCAACGCAAACGCCCGACCGCGCCCGCAACGACACGGCCAAACTGCTTGGCGTTGCCCCCGAAACGATAAGTGTGCAGCTAACCCGCATGGGTGGCGGTTTCGGTCGGCGGTTGCACTCCGACTACGCCGTTGAAGCAGCCGAGGTGTCGAGCCTGGTGAAGGCTCCCGTCAAGGTGATCTGGACCCGCGAAGACGACATGACGGGTGGAAGCTACCGGCCTGCCTGCCGGTATCGGTTCGAGGCTGCGCTAGATGCCCAGAACAACATGATCGGTTACCGGCTTCGGGGCGTGGGCATCAATGCAGGCAACCCTACCCGCGAAGACAACTTCCCATCGGGTGCCATTCCGAACGTATTGATTGATTCGCACGACATTAAATCGCCCGTGACAACTTTCCCGTGGCGTGCTCCTATCACTAACTTCCTGGCCTTTGCCGAGCAGTCGTTTTTAGACGAAGTAGCCACGGCAGTCGGTAAAGATCCGGTGCAGTTTCGGCTCGATTTACTGGCTCAGGCCAAAAAGTCGCCCGTGGGTGCCATCAAGTACGAAATTGACCGGATGGAAGCCGTGATTAAACTGGCTGCCGAAAAGAGCAACTGGGGTAAAAACGGGGCCGTCAAACAGGGGTTCAGTGTCTATTTCTCACACAATTCCTACGTGGCCATGGTGGCCGAAGTAGTTACGGAAAACGGCAAACCCGTCCTCCAAAAGATTCATGCCGTTGCCGATTGTGGCGTGGTGATAAACTTGAGTGGGGCGCGGCAACAGATGACCGGCGGAGTAGTCGATGGTTTAGGACACGCTCTCTACGGCAAGCTGACGCTGAAAGACGGTGCCCCTGAACAGCGTAACTTCGACGGGTTCCGGCTCATTCGCATGAACGAAATCCCCGAAGTGGACGTGCATTTCGTGAACAACGGCAAAGATCCCACTGGCCTCGGCGAACCCGCCCTGCCGCCCACCGGCCCTGCCGTTGCCAACGCCATGTTCAAAGCAACGGGGGTTCGCTTCCGAAGCCAGCCGTTTGTGGAGCAGGAAGGAAGTGTGTGGTAATCCCCCACCAATCCTGTACGCCCGCGATTTATCATCAAGCCCCCGAACCGTTTATAGCAAATGGTTCGGGGGTTTTTCGTAAAATCGCGTAGTATTGCTTTGTCTAACAACCACAAGACCGATATGCCAGAACCCGAAAAGAGCTTTGGAGAAAAAACTTTAGGCTTCTTTGTCAAAGAAGATGCCAAAGGCGGTGCCCAAACGGGAGGTAATCCCGCCCCTTCGACACCGAGCAGTTTGCCAGGCTATGCCTCCCAGCCCTCAGCCCCGTTGCCTCAGGCCCCAGGCCCTACGCCCCAAACTCCCGGCACGGTAGACGCGAAGTTTGCCGGTCACTTCACCGATGTGCTGACCAAAGCCAATGTGCAGGGGCCAGATTATTTCGAGTATCGCGAAACGCTGCGCCATCTCGCCGACCTCGGTTTGCCCGAAGACAAGCGGTATCAGGCAGCCTGGGCCAGTTTCCGGGCAATGGCCAGTGGCGTATCGGTGCAGTTGCTCACCGGTACCGCAAACCAGTATCTAACAGCGCTTAGTGCCGACCGGGACTTGTTCCTGAAAAGCGTTGAAACCGCCCTGAACGAGCGTGTTGGAGGTTTGCAGAACGAGCAGAAGGGAATTCTGACCGATAACGAAGTGGCCACCAAGCAAATTTCCGAGTTGCAAAAGCGCATCAATGCCAACAACGAGCGGCTGGCCAACATTGGTGGGGAAATCACGGAGCAAAGTACTAAATTGACCCAAAATCGGAGCAATTTCGAAGCAACCTACGCCAGCTTCACCGAGCAGATTAAGAATGATGTCTCAAAAATTCAAACGTACCTGAAATGAATTAGTGATTGAGCGAGTGAGTGATTGAGTGAATGGTTCCGAACCGGCTTTCTTCCCCAATCACTCAATTCTAATTCACTCACTCATTCACTCACTCACTCAATAAACTATGGCAACCCCAGATTTTTCTCAATTAGGCGGAAACGCCAACAGCGATGCTGATAAACGCTCGTTCTGGAGCCGCCCCGAAGGCATTGCAGGCCTCATTGCCATGCTCGCCGTCGGGGGCGTATTCCTCTACCGAATCAACGATATTTTGGCGTGGCTGATCCGCGTCACCGAAAACACACTCTATCTCGGCGGCCTGCTGGCCGTGCTGGCGTTGGTGGTCTTTCTGGTCACCAGCAAAGACATTCGGACGGGGGTTTTCTTTTTGTTCAAGTCGCTGATGCGGAGCCTGACCGGCACCATCATTCAACTGAACCCCATCGCGATCATGAAGATTTACGTGGACGATCTGAAAGACAAGCGGCAGAAAATGAACGGGCAGATCGACCAGTTGGCCGGGCAGTTGGTGAAACTGAACAAGAAAATCAACGAAAATAACGAGGAGATCAAGCAGAAATTCGCCGAAGCCAACAAAGCCAACTCCATGACCGACAAACCCGGTATGCGCGAAGCGGCTTCGCTGGCTACAATGGAGGGCGCGGGTTTGCAGGAGATGAATCAGAAGCTGCTGCCCCTGCAACGCAACATGAAAACCGTTTTGGAATTCATGGAAAAGGTAAACAAGAGCTCGGAATACATCATTAAGGAGACCGAAATAAAGGTTAAGCTGAAGGAAACGGAGTACCAGATTGTGAAGGAAAGTTCGAACGCACTCCGCACGGCAGTCAGCATTTTCAAGGGCGACCCCGACAAGAAGTTCTACTTCGATGAGTCGATGGAGTATATCCAGGACGATATGAGCAAGAAACTTGGCGAGATGAAACGGGCAATGGACTTGTCGATGGACTTCATCAACGGGGTCGATATTCAGAATGGTTTACTGTCGGACAAAGGGCAGGCTCTGCTCGATTCCTACAACCAGGGTCAATTCAAGCTGATTCAGCTCGACGCGCCCGAACCGCAACCCACCACCCGCGTGATGAACGCCCCCAAGGATCAGAATTATAAGAATCTTTTAGACTAAAAACACATGCAACGCTTAACCGTAGCCGGAAGGCTCTTCATTACAGCCATTGTGCTGGCCGCTCTTTACTTTGGTTTTAAAGCCCTTGGCGGCAACGAATGGCTCCACAAAATGCGGGGCAACGAAGCCACCGAACAAACCGGTTCGTCGTCGGGTGTGGAAGGCCCCGAACCCCAGACCGACTCGCCGACGCTGCCCCGCGATAACAATAACGAAGCTACGTCATCAGCCTCCGACAACGGCGGTGGGTCGGGCAACTCATCGTCGGCATCAGACAATGGGCCATCCGACCGCGGCCCGGGCCGGCCTTTTACGTACACTGCACCGGAGCCGGTCAACGGAAAACTGAAGGGTGTGGTGGAGTTGGGAGCCAGTGGCTTTAACTCATTCATCGTTCGGATTGACGATCAGAAACGCTGGAAATTAGAGAAAGCCGAGTTCGGCAACAGTCTGGTTACGGAAAACATGGCAACCGATCAGGATGTGCGCGAGGGCCTGAAAAAATACATTGGAAATATGCTTGACTTCGGGGTTGGAGGACGCGATATTCAGTTTGTGATTAGCTCAGGGGCTACCAAAGCAGAGGTAACCCAAAAAATTATCCGGGCATTGAAGTCGCTGAACTACGTGGTAAACACCGTAACGGCAGAGCAGGAAGGCCGGTTGGCTCTCCGGGCAGTGCTGCCGTCGGATTTCGACACCAACGCTTTTGTGGCCGACATTGGCTCGGGCAATACCAAGATTTCGTGGCGCAATGGTGGCTCCGTGCAGGCTCTGGAAGCCTACGGTTCCAAGTATTACCAGAATGGAATCGACGATGCTAAAGTAGCCGAAGACGTGGCTGCCAAAGCCAAGCAGATTCCGGCTGGTCAGCGCAAAACGGCGTTCATCATCGGTGGTATCCCGTTTGAGTAGGCCAAGCAGGTTCGCAACGGCAAAGAACGCTACACCGTTTTGAAAGCCCCCGGCGAGTATAAAGGCGAGAACGCCAAGCAAAAAGCGGGTCTGGTGATCTACAAAGCTCTTGCCGATGCCACGGGCTGCCAACAGTTCGTTTTCGACTGGGATGCTAACTTCACGATTGGGTATTTGTTGACTCTTAAATAGTGATAAGTGATGAGCGAAGAGTTGGGGGGGCCCCCCAAAAA
>JAJAYX010000224.1 GCA_026785985.1 Rudanella sp.
GGCGTTGCGGGGTGTGGTAGGCCTGATCGTCGGTGCTTGAAACGGATTGCACCGGCAGACCGTGCATCAAATCACTGGCGTTTCCCTGCATGACACCCAGCATCCCGGCCACATTGTGTGTTATCTTGCTGCCACTACCGTAGGCAACGGGATCAAGCGTGGAGAACAAATACTGCGTATTGATCCACTGTGCCACCACCATCGGCGCCGTCAGAATCGTTTCCAGGTGGCTTTGCGAGTGATCGGCCTGCCAGTCGTAGGAGTGTAGAAAACAGCGGCCCTCCAGGTCGAGGGCCTGCGTCAACCAGCGCGGCCCAACAATAAATGCGGCATTGCGGGCCAGTCCCCATTCCGGGCGGGCTTCGGCCCAGTCGCTGCTACGTCGCTTGGTGGCTCCTACAGAATCGTGTTCTTTTTCCACTTCGCCGAAGGTCTCACAGCGGGCCGCACTATTGGCGGTTCTGGCCCCAGCCAGGGCCCGCCGAAGCTGGCCGATGAAGGACTCATGAAGACTTGCCGACTGCGGGGTTTCGTATAGCACCAGTTCATCAGTAGTGGTGTTGTGTTCGGCGGCCATGAACAGCGTGTCGGTCGGAATGTGGATGCCTTGCCCGGCCAGCGTTTGCCGGACAAACGGCGCGTTTAGCATCAAAGCCAGTAGCTGGGCGTTAGTGCCGCCGTGATTACCCCCGCAGGCCCCGCAATCCAGCGCAGAACTGTATGGGTTGTTTTGGGTGGTGCTGCCATGCCCGCAGAAGACGACTAATTTCCCGAAATTTTCGGTTAGGCCCATGAGCCGCAAGGCCCCTTCGGCATACTGAGCCTGCTCGGCCGAACTAATACCGGTGTTACCCGGTGCACCCGTCAAGTCAGGCCCGGTAGGAAGGCCGGGCCGAATGGCTTTGTTCAGCGCATTTCGGGTGCGGACGCTTAGTGTAGGAGTCAGGGTGCGCTCCAGCATCAGCAGACCACAGGCCGCCCCCAGCGTTTCAACCAGAGCAAAGGGCGTAACAAAATTGTATTTGAGGCTGTTATAAATCGCCTTTATCGTCTGCAATACCCGGTTGCCCCGCCAGAAGCGGGCCAAATCGGCCGGACGACCGGCGACGGGTTTCTGGTATATGTCATGGTTTGGTTTAAGTAGTACCGGGCAACTGTCGTACACGGCTCCGTCGGCAGGCTCGTGCACCCGCACGGGCAAACCAAAAAATCCGGCAAACCCCAGCGTTTCGTAGTTGCCCAGGGCCTCCAGTCGGCGACGGAATGGCTCCGACCGGACATCAATGCAGAAAACCAATTGCGCGTCGGGCTGCTGACGCGTGGCTGTGAGTTGGTCAAGCTGCGGCAATAAGTGACTGAGCAAGGTTTGTTGATAGTTTGCTTCATCCTGTTTTAGTTTGGCCAGGATATCGGCCACCCGCACATCCGCCACTGGCGACGTGTTAAGGTGTTGTATTGCCGTGGGCCATAGCAGGCAGGTAATCACCAGGCGAACCGCCAGAAACTCCAGAACGGTGATGGGGTTTGCCGGGTTGGCAACTGGTTGTTGCCAGCTATCCCGCCAGTGAACGTAACCCGCCCAGCCGGGTAATTGAGTCAGCGCGTGGGTCAGAAACCGGTGCTGATCTTCGGCGGGCACGGCTAATTTTTCCAGACACAGCAATATAGCCTGTTCCGGCTCGTCCGGTAGGGCCGATAGCCAGTTCTGGTGCACTATGTTACGATGGTGCAACTGATTATCAAATAGGGCTAATCGTTTCCAGGCGACATAAAGGCCCAGGCTTCGGTTGGGCATGAGCAGGGTGGCCTGTCCTTCGTCCAGAAAAGCGAGACACCATTTAATAAGCTGCCGGTTGACGGCTTCGGCTTCGGGCCGGGTATCGCATCCCTGAAACAGTCCGGCTGCCTGCGTAACGGCTTTGTCGAAGGGCAGATTTTCTAATCCCTGGAGCGGGTTGCAGGCAATAAACGTTTTCAGGGGCCATACCGGCGAGAGAATCCGGGCCGCCTGCTCGACCTGTTCACGAATCAGGGCGGGGGTGCTGACCCGCGGGGGGGACTTAAATAGAGTTTCCATTCGGGGTGAGTACGGGGGAGTTATCGATGGTTAGTAGTGGTAGCTGTTTCGGGTGGGCGTGGTGGTGCGCGGATGGGGCTGGCTGCCGTTGAGCGCCCTAACATAGAGCCGTTGCCAGATACGGGATGTCTGCCCGGTAACCGGCAGTTTCAGGGTGATGGGGAGCCAGGTAAGGGAAAACACCCCAAAAACGATCCGATGCCGCGCCGCCAGCGGCTGGGGAGCCCAGCTCGCCAGGGGGGTGAGCAACGATTCAATCGCCCACACGCTGAGACCATACAGCGTGCCCGCCAGTAGCGTCAACACAATGGCGGGAATAATCCGGCTGGTCAGCGAACCCGATTGCAGGATGGTGTATGCGGTCTGGGTAGCCGCGATGAACGCAAAACCGGTTAGTAGCAGGGTCGTATCGGCCACGTTAACCGCGAGGTGGCTCACGCTCGCAAAGCTGTAGGCACCCACCAGGCCGCAACAGCCGGCCAGCAGCCAGACCGGCCAGCCACCCGACCGGGCCGGGGCCGGTTTCCGGTTGCCCTCCACCGCCGAGCCCGTATTGAGGAACAGAAACGCTTTGAACAGGCCATGCCAGCAAATGTGGGCGATGGCCGCCGGAAACAGGCCCAGGCCACACTGCATAACCATAAAACCCATCTGTCCCATCGTCGAGCAGGCCAGCATCCGTTTTATGTCGTTCTGCATCAGTTTCCAGGCCGTGCCGGTCACGGCGGTCACGCCGCCCACGACCAGCAGCAGCTGGAGCAATTCGGGCCGCGCCAGATACAGGGGGGCAAAGCGGGCGAGCAGCAGGCCCCCCCCCGCTGACAAGTCCGGCGTGCATCAGGGCCGACACCGGCGTGGGGGAATTGAGGGAGCTGATGAGCCACCCCTGGAAGGGCCACTGGGCCGATTGGGTCATGGCTCCGATAATAATAAGCAGCAGGGCCACCGTGACCGGCCACGACGAAGCCGCCGTTAACTCCATCTGCACCAGTTGGTGCAGGTATAGCGTACCGCTTACCTGCCACAGCAGGGCCACCGCCACCGCCAGGCACAAAAAGCCAAATGCAAACGTCTTCGTGGCTAATTTCCCGGATTCGACGGACGCTTTCCAGGTGCTCTTGTGAACAATCAGCCGCACCAGCAGCCCGTTACTCAGCCCCCACCCCACCAGCAGTAGCAACAGATGGTCGGCCGTGACCAGCAGCAGCGCACTGGCCGTCACCAACGAAAGATTGACATAGTAGCGGTGGTAGGCCCGGTCGCCGGCCATGTAGCGCAGCGAAAACTGATGGACAATGCCACTGACCAGCAACACAAGCGTGGCCATCAGCCAGGCAAGCGCGTCGCCCTGAAAACCGGCTACGTCGACCCTGCCTGGATTCAGCACGGCATCGATCAGGGCCAACAGGGCCAGCAGTCCGCCCGACCAGACAGCGAC
>JAJAYX010000225.1 GCA_026785985.1 Rudanella sp.
AGCCAAACCCATTTCAGAATGGGTATCCGCTGGGATGGTTCCGAAAAACCGGTGATCATTATTAGCAAACTCCCTTACACGCTTGACATTAGCCGCACCTACGACCTTGCCGAAGTGACGGTGAAAGCCAGGCGTTACGAGGAAGTGAAGCGCGAAATTCAGCAGCTTTTAGCCGAGCCGACGGCTTCCCGAAAAGTTACCGGCGAGCAGGCTTTCGACCGGATGGCCGACGGAGCGGGGATTACCCTGCTCTACGAAATGTTCAGTAAGGAGGCCAAAGGTCGCCGGAAAGCAGCTGTGTTGTCGCAGGAATACCGTCGGCAGCGACTCGCCACCGAACGGATGCGCTTACTGGTCGATCAGGCCACCGACCTCAAAGGCGTGGAGGTCGATCACTTTGTGGAGTTCTGCGACTTTGCCGACGAAGACGTACTACAATTATCTGATTATGACCTCATCAACGCGATTCAGCAACGGCTGATCCTGTACAAATCCGGGCGACGGCCTTCGCGGATCAAGGCTGACCCGGAGAAGTAAGTACCTCCCTATCCATGGTCAATTCCAGATCAACCGAATAATTCTGTTCAGGCAAAGTTGGAAGAGCCGGTTGCTCTTTGCCAGCATGGGTCAGAGAAAGCAGCAATACACCGGTAAAGAGACTATTGGTCGTGGGTATAAATGGTTATGGCTGCCTCTGATCGGGTAAAGTGTTCAACGCATAAATTCAGGAACTATGATTTTCCATAGAAGTTGCAAGAATTTGGATTAATTCTTCTCGGTTGCGCAGAAAAATTGTATTTTGCGACGTTTTTCGTCTGCGCTTCGTCTGAACTACTTTCCATATAAGTTTTTCTATTAATACTTCAAAACCACGATCTTATGAGTGAAGTAAGCACCCGAACGCGGCCCGGCCGAACGCGGCCCGGCGTTGTAACGGGCGAAGGCGTTTCCGAAATTTTCCGTCACGCCAACGAAAATGATTATGCCCTCCCGGCCGTGAATGTGGTCGGCACCAATTCGGTAAACGCCGTTCTCGAAACGGCCAAAGCTGTGAACTCCCCCGTTATCATTCAGTTCTCGAACGGGGGTGGCATTTTCTACGCGGGCAAGTCGCTTTCTAACGAGGGTCAGAAGGCAGCCATCGCCGGTTCGGTGTCGGGTGCGCTACACATTCACAACATCGCCGAGATGTATGGTGTCCCCGTTATTCTCCATACCGATCACTGTGCCAAAAAACTCCTGCCCTGGATCGACGGCCTGCTAACGGCTTCCGAAAAGCATTTCGACCAAACCGGCAAACCTCTTTATTCGTCGCACATGCTCGACTTGTCGGAGGAACCGATTGAGGAGAACATCGAAATCTCGTGCCAATATTTTGAGCGGATGACCAAAATGGGCATGACCCTCGAAATCGAACTCGGCGTAACGGGTGGCGAAGAAGATGGCGTTGACAATTCCGACGTGGACGACTCGAAACTGTACACGCAGCCTTCGGAAGTGGCTTATGCGTATGAACACCTGAAAAAGATTTCGCCGAATTTCACGATTGCTGCTGCCTTCGGAAACGTGCATGGCGTGTATAAGCCGGGCAACGTGAAGCTGTCGCCGATTATCCTGAAAAACTCGCAGGACTATATTGTCGAGAAATTCGGAACGGGGCCGCTGCCGGTGACCTTCGTATTCCACGGTGGTTCAGGCTCGAGCCGCGAAGAAATCCGCGAGGCTATCCAATACGGTGCCATCAAAATGAACATCGACACCGACATGCAATGGTCAACTTGGGAAGGCATTCTGGGCTATTACAAGTCGAAAGAGGGCTACCTGCAAACCCAGCTTGGCAACCCCGAAGGCCCCGATTCGCCCAACAAAAAATACTACGATCCCCGCGTGTGGCTCCGCAAAGGTGAAGAGAGCATGATTGCCCGCCTGAAAGTAGCCTTTGAAGATCTGAACTGCATTAATCGGCTGGCGTAATCGCTGCTGTACGTTATTTTTGAAAAGCCCTGACCGAAATTCAGGGCTTTTTCTTATTTTTCAGCCCCTGTAATTACATGAACGAACCAAATAGATGTACCCCGGCTACGCTTTGATTTCTCATTTCTTAATTTGGATTCTCTGGCAGACCAGTGCATCTCGACTGATGAATTGGAACAGTTGTTTTACAGTTCTCAAAATAGGTTATATGATTATACGCACACCGACGGTTTTGGGTATTTCGTAGGCTATTCCTTGAAAAATAAGTTCGTATCCTTTACATTTGAGGTAAGAGAGGACGTTCTTCGTATAATAACCGTCTGGTTATCCCGTGAGCAAGAAATTAGAAGCCGATACTTCAGTAGCTGACTTTCGTCGTCGGTTTCCTACGACTGACGAATTAGTAGCTTATTTGCTGGTTACTCCTCCTGACCGTGAAATCACGGCAAGGCAACTTTGCGATGAAGTTGCCCATGCTATTGCCCCGATGGATTCCTCAGAGTCAGTTGACGAATAGGTGTGCCTTTGCTGGTATTGAAAGCCCCCGGAGCCATTCGGGGGCTTTTTTGTTGCCTTGTTTTTGGTATCTTTGGCTATACAAAACACTCAAACCATGGAAGCCGCCGTTGCCACCGACCGAATAACCGTTGCGGAGTTTCACCAACTCGAATTCGATGATGATGACCCATTTCTGTATGAATTGCTTGCCGGGGAACTCGTGAAGAAAAAAGCCCCCTCCCCTCGCCACCAATTAATTTTGGCTGAACTTTATGATCAAGTCAAAGCACACGTAAAATCTGGACAACTTGGCACCGTTCTTTTCGCGCCGGTTGATGTGTTTTTGAGTGATGAGGACGCGCCCCAGCCTGACCTGGTGTTCGTAGAAAAAGCACGAGCCAGTATCATTACCAACGATGGCGTGATGGGAAGCCCTACCATTGTAGTTGAAGTTATTTCGCCCTCATCGGTTTTTCGCGACCGCGTAACCAAGAAAAACCTCTATCAGCAACACGGCGTTCAGGAATATTGGCTCATTGAACCCGCCGACGACTTTATCGAGATTTTTACCCTCACCGATGGCCGATATGACCTACTGTCGGCTGCTTCGCCCGAAGAAGGCCAACTAGTTTCCAATGTATTGCCGGGTTTGGTGCTGGATCTGAACAGTCTGTTTGGGGAAGGTAACTAATCGTTTTCAGCCTTACTTTTGCCTTGCTGAATTTATCTGCGTGAAAACGACCATCACCTACTTCCTGCTTTCGCTGCTATTGGCCACCATCACCCGCTTGTCAGCCCAAACCACTCACCCAACCAGAGTGGCCATTTTACTCTATCCAGGTTAGGAATGTTATTTAACCCTATAGTTTGACTATACTTATTAAGTTGCTATTTTTCTGAGGTAACGGTCAATTAATTGATTATCAGTATATTATTTCGCTTCGTTCTGGCTAAAAACGGTCTATACTAAGGTGTCCAGAAACATTGAGGACGCATGACCGTTATCCTACTGTTAAGTGTCTGTCGGTTGGCAGGCGGAGTACACCATAAACTCAACAATTATGAAAAAGGTAATTATGGCCGCCACGTGCGCCCTGTTTATGCTCGCCCAAAGTTCTTACGCTCAGGCTGTTCAGGAGGCTAAAGAAGCCAAGAAAGAAATGAAGGCCACCAAGAAAATGAACAAAGCCCGCGAAAAACGCCGGGATGTGAACGACGGAAGCCGTATTGAAATCCCCCGCGTTACGGACGATAGAACCAAGTTGGCCGAAGCCCACAAAAAAGAGGAGAAAGCGGTAAAAAAGGTAATGAAAAGCGATGCGAAGGGTGCGAAAGCCAAAGCCAAAGTGGTGACCAAAAAAGCAGACCGCGTTGACGATCATAACCACTGAAAAGTCATAGCTGAAAAGTTGACCAAAAAATACCCCGGTTCTGTCTCTCAATGAGAAATAGAACCGGGGTATTTTTGTATCCAGTTACCCCAATCTGAAATTCTATGTGGCATTTTATCATTCAGCAAGACGATCTCAGCACCGCGCAATACCAAACCCTCCAAAAAAAAGCGGCTCACACCGAAGTAGAGCCGTTTAATGAGCCTCATCCATACCTCTGCGTGTTCGATGTGGAACGCGAAAACTACGCTGATTTTGTGGATTACCTCGACCTCGAAGGCATTCGGTATGAATCCGTTACGGCAAGACCGACGCGGGAGCAGTTGCTGAATCAGATGCCGTAGCCCGGTAGCGATTGGCTAACCGGAAAAAGAAGTGCCCTTGTTCAGGGATTCAGCCGCAGCCGCGCATTGGCATTGAACCGCAACCGACCCAACACATCGTAACTCACCGTGCGGGCGTTGCCCAAAAAACCATCCGGAATAGTAATCAAATGACGAAGCCGGACATAATCGGTGCCGATGGGAACGCGATTGCAACTCCAGCAGGTCGCATCGCTCCAGTCGCCGGGGCGCACGCTGCTCATGGTGAGGCAGATACAGGTGGTGCCAACCGGAAAATCGAGAGTGGGCATATTGGTTATGCCGGGGTTTGAGGAGATCACCCGCAGCCGATAGCCCGACCCAATGGCTACGTTGTTGGGGATGGTGGGCGTGAAAACCCCCGACGTAAGGGTACTGCTGCTGATGCTGCCGAGAGCGGTAACGTTGTTGATGAAGCCGCCCGTAGCATCGGAGAGTTGCAGCGTGAACACGTTGCCGGGATTGTACGTCCCCGTAGCCGCATAACCTACGTTGAAAGCCGTGTTGCGGCACCAGCCGTCGGGCGCACCCGTGATGGTAATCACGTTGTCCTGCACCGTAAAATCCCGAACCGAAATGTTGCTCCAGCGGCCCTGCGCGTTTTGCGCCCGCACGTAAAGCCGGTGCGCTCCGTTGGTCACGCCGTTCAGATCGACGGTGTAGCTGAATCGTTACAGCCCGGTTGATGGCCACCGCCGTTGCCGCGCCATAGCCGGGGTCGTTGTCCACGAAATACTCAAGCCGCACGATGTCGGGTTGGTTGACTTCGTCTTTGTAGAACGGTCGGCGGCTCATCACGCTCCACCGCCCCTCGGTGCTTTGCGACCGGACGAACAGGTTATGAAACCCGATGGTCACGTTGTCGAGCGGCAACGTGAATTGCACATCGGTGGCGGTTGGCCCGGTAGTGAACGGGAGATTGGTGGCCGCGCCAAAACCGGGGTCAGCATCCACGAAATACTCAATCCGACTCAGGTCGGGGCTGCCGCTCACCGCGTCTTTATAAAAGGCGTAGTGAGCCGCCACGCTCCATTGGTTGCTGGCGTTGCGGGCGCGGACAAACAGCCGGTGAAACCCCGCCGAAATACTCGCCATCGGCACATCGACCGAAATATTGGTAACCACCGTGCTACCCGAAAATGGCACCAACGTTGCCGCGCCAAAGCCGGGGTCGGTATCGACAAAGAACTCAATGCGGTTCAGGGCCGGTTGTGCGTAGGCCGCGCTGACGCAGAGGACGGTGGCAAAGACGAAAAGTAAGGATTTGTTCATGGTGATGTATCGTTTGTAGAGACGCATATTTGCGTCTCACTCACCGCCGGTTGGTTCGCCCGAGTTTTTTATGAAAATCTATTACTAGGCGTTCCCAGCCGCGGTGTGCCCGCACGGGCGGCCCCGGCAATTTTGCGTCTGTTAAAGAA
>JAJAYX010000226.1 GCA_026785985.1 Rudanella sp.
CACCCGATGCGATGCCGTTCTCCGTCGTGACCAGCGAAACTAAAAACGTAGGCTAACCCACCATCCAGAAAACGTCGTTTACGCATGAAATTCCCCTATAGGGCGTTTCGAGCGTGACAGATCCGCGTCGAGTTGTAACGACCTACGAGTATGACACTTTTGGACGGCTGGTTCGTATCAAAGACCAGCAGGGTAAGGTGTTAAAGCAGTTCACCTATCGCTTTGCCACACAGCCATGAAAAAACAGTTTACCCTACTGGCTGTTAGCGTTTTATTCCTCATAGTCGGGAGCGTAATAGCGCAGGTAACGCCTTCGCCGACGACCAACTATGTGATTGAGCAAACGCCCCGTTCGGCCCTGGATTCTCTGAATTTGCTGACACCCTACAGCGATGCGCCCGCAACGGTTTCGTATTTCGATGGGTTGGGCCGCCCCCTGCAAACGGTGCAGGTGCGGCAGGCAGGAGATGCCGGAACCGATGTGGTAACGGGAGCCATTACCTACGATGCCTACGGACGACCCCAAAAGACTTATCTGCCCCTGCCCGGTATCAACAACGCCGGACAATTGACCACCGACGTACAAACGCCTGCTGTGGGCTTCTACAACAACGACCAAAATCCTTACGGGGAAACAACCTACGAAACCAGTCCAATGGCGCGTCCTAACGCGCAGTTTGGGCCAGGGCAAGCCTGGCGAACCGCCAACCGACCCACCCGCTTTAGCTACGGAGTGGCCTTGCCCAACATGGTTATTAAGTTCCAAATTGACTTTACAACCAACCGGATATACGGTCACCCCGACGGTAATACCACTACCTGGGCCTCTTATGACTCGACGGGGGCTATCCGCACCCGTACCCTGACCGACGAACAAAATCAGGTCGTGATCGAGTACACCGATATTCAGGGGCGCATGATTCGGCGCGATGTGCAGACGGGGACGCAAACCCTTACCACCGCTTACGTGTATGACCGCTTTGAGCGGCTTGGAGCCGTTATTCCGCCCAAACTCTACGACTGGTTTCTGGCGAATGGGACGGCTCAGACCCTGCCCTTTTACCATAACAGTGACCCGGCTACGCCATTTCCTGTTTTTCGGGAAAACGCTTTTTTGTATCAATACGACCGCCGGGGCAGGGCCATTCGCAAACACGTCCCCGCAGCGGGTTGGACTGAACTGGTCTATGACCGGCAGGACAGGCTCGTGATGTCGCAGGACCAACAGGATGCTACAGACATAAACGGTTCGTCGCCACAATGGCGATTTACCCGCTACGATGGGATGAATCGGGCTACTCAATCGGGCCGTACCGTAGCCTTTAACTCTGCCGACGGACTCCGGGCCGACTTTGCGAACGTGACTAATGAGGCTTTTCCTGCCAGCGTAGCCCTTGCCGAAACCCATTACCTGACCGAAACCCATTACGATAGTTATGCCCCTTTTAGCGGAGTTAACTTTACCTTCCAGAGCGACGACGGTACGTTGGGCATACTGTGGCCAAACCCCATGGGCCTGCCCACCGGCGGGCGGGTTCGCAACCTGGAAACGGGCGTATGGTACGGCTTTGCACAATGGTACGATTTCAAGGGGCGCGTTATTCAGAGCCAAAGTCAGCATCACCTCGGAGGGACAGACCGCACCGATACGGGCTATCGTTTCAATGGCGAAGTGCAACAAACGGTGTTGCGCCACCAGAAAAGCGCGGGCGGGCCACTCACAACGGTCGCCACCAGCAACACCTACGACCATCAGGGCCGACCCACGCAGGTGAGTCACACCATCGACACGGCCCCACCAACGGTATTGGCCAGCTATACCTACGATGCCATCGGGCGAATGCAGCGCAAAGACCTCGGCGCGGCCGGGCAAAGCGGCCCCGTTGGCAGCCAGCAAAGCGGGCTCTGGACACAACCCGCTACCTGGCTCGGCGGCACCCTGCCCAGCCCGAGTGCGGGGGTAAGCATTAATGCGGGCCACACCGTTACCATTCCGGCCAACACCACCGTTGGGGCCGGGAATTTGTTTCAGGCGGGTAGCTTAGTGCTGGAAACGGGGAGTTTGTTGCGACTGAATGGCACCAACAGCGGCAACAGTATCGCCCTGCCCCAGCGCATCGACTATAGCTGGCATATCCGGGGGTGGTTGCGGGGAATGAACCTAAACACCAGCGACAACCCCGACCTGAGCGGGGGCCGGGTGTTTGCCATGAAATTAGGCTACGAAGACGCGGGCTTTTTCGATGGTAACATCGGCTCTCAAAACTGGCTCCACAGCCGCGATGGTCTCAACCGCAATTACACCTATAATTACGACCAGGCAGACAGGTTAACAGGGGCCGCTTACAGTGGTGGAGCGAGTGGCGAAAACTTCACCGTTCACGGGATGACTTATGATGCCAACGGCAACCTGTTGAGTCTGAGCCGGGCAGATATTGACCAGTTGACGTACCGCTATGCCGACATCAGTAACAAACTCCTGGCCGTAACGGATGCCAATAGCAACACCATTGGCTTTGCCGATGGCAACATTAGTGGCGATGATTACGAGTACTACCCCGATGGCAGCCTGAAAAAAGACCTCAATAGGGACATCAGCCTGATCGAGTACAATATGCTGAAACTGCCCCGGCAAATCACCTTCAATAGTGGTAAAGTCGTTCAGTATCAGTACGACGCATTGGGCAACAAGTTGAAAATGAATGTTTCGGGCGGTCAGACGGGTCTGGCAGAAACCCGCGACTATGTGGGCGTGTTCCAGTACCTCAACAACACCCTTTTTGAGATTGCCCATGAGGAGGGCCGCAACAGCCCAACGGGTGGTTACGAGTATTTCCACAAAGACCACCTCGGCAACATTAGGGCAGTGTTTGGGGCTAATGGCATCACCCAATTTACCGATTACGACCCCTGGGGTCTCCCCCTGTGGGGCGGATTGAGCGGGGGCAATAGCCCCAACCGCGATAAGTTCAATGGCAAAGAGAGCCTGACCGAAGTAGGGCCGGGCGTGTTGGACTATGGCGCACGGCTCTACGATGCCACCATCGGTCGGTGGGGCGTGGTTGACCCATTGGCCGAAGTCAGCCGACGGTGGAGTCCCTACGTGTATGTGTTCAACAATCCCCTGCGCTTTATTGACCCTGATGGCATGATCGGCATTGCACCGGGAGTGGATGCCAAATACTCCAACGGGTATCAGGACGTGGATGCCTACAACGAATCCAGTAGCGTTACAGTCAACGGATTTTTGAAAACTGGCGAGGGAGATGAACCAATAAAAGGTGGGGGCTTTCCAAAAGGCGATCTACCATCGACAGTAAAGCAGAACGCAATTATTCGTTCGGCAGACTCAGGTCCTCGCTATACGGAAGTTGAAAAAGCGTCGCAATTAGGCGTAAATATGGCTGGCGTTGTTGAGGGCGGTGTGGCCTTATTAGCATTACCCAAACTATTGAAATCGGTGGCATCAATATTGAAAAACATTGATGAGTTTTTTACTTTTGGGAAAGCTTTATCAAAAAGTCCTCAACAAGGGGTAAATATTGCTTTAGGAGTCAGGGAACATTTGGACGATTTTGCAAAAACGGTTAGCGGTGAAACATGGAAAACGTGGGGCGGTCAGAACTTCCAGTCTCAATTCCTCGGAACTATAAACGATCCGTCGAAAAAGATTCATTTTAACCTCACTGGTCCTGACGGAAAAATGATTAATGCCTGGAAAGCAGTTACTGAGGGTGCAAAAGGATTTGGTAATGGGACAATCACGAATTGGGAGTTACATCAGCTATATTCTAATCCAGGAGCTTTGCAAAGGACAACTTTTTATTTCAATGGCGGTAAAGTGCCAAGTCCATTTTAAATCAAAACTGCTTATGAATAGAGAACATTTTCAATCAGACAGACATTTTACGCTTTTCGACTTTTTGATTAGCCACGGTCATCTTCTACTAAGGTCGATGAAAAACGAAGCCAATGAAAGCAATATTGACATCATTTTTTTTGGTGTTGAGTATATTCAGTTGCGCGTTTCATTGCTTGGAGTGTCTATTAAGCTTGTGGATAAGAATAGTCTCACCACTGACTATGAGTCGGTTAAAGGTTTTTTAAAAAATGGCAGTAGTCATTTATTTGAGATAGAGACAGGCACTGAGAAATTTCACCTTGTTGCTTCTCACTTTAAAGTATATGAGAATCAATTAGAATTTAATGAGTCAAGGATTAGCTTTTGGGAGGTTGATAAGCGGGGTAAAGAATTGACAGATTGAATGGAATAACCTGTTGAACTGTTTCCCCATTCACCCCCAACTGTCTCTCCAGCAGCCGAATATACTTGTCCGCGTCGCTTTCAATAGTGGCGGTATCACCCAATACACCGATTATGACCCCTGGGGCCTTCCCTTGTGGGGTGGTTTAACGGGGGCAACAGCACCAACCGCGATAAATACAACGGTAAAGAGAGCCTGACCGAAGTAGGGCCGGGCGTGTTAGACTATGGCGCGCGGCTCTACGATGCTACCATCGGGCGGTGGGGCGTGGTGGACCCGCTGGCCGAAGTCAGCCGACGGTGGAGTCCCTACACGTATGTGTTCAACAA
>JAJAYX010000227.1 GCA_026785985.1 Rudanella sp.
AGGTGATTTTTGAAGAATTCAAAGGCACCGGCAACATGGAACTCCAGTTAGATCGCCGGTTAGCCAACAAGCGGGTCTATCCGTCCATCGACGTGATGGCCTCGGGCACACGCCGGGAAGATTTGCTTTTAGACAAAGAAACCCTGCAGCGAGTCTGGATTTTACGCAAGCACATGTCCGATATGAACCCAGTCGAAGGCATGGATTTCCTCCTCGACCGGATGCGTGGCACCCGCAATAACGAAGAGTTCCTGATCTCCATGAATCGATAATTCTTCGGTTCTGAATAACTGCACAAAAAACCGCTACCTCAACAGGTAGCGGTTTTTTTGTGTATGTTTTCTATGATTATTATATTTACAAATCAATTTTCTGGAAAGGTGGCTCTTACTTTTAGGTTAATTTCGTGACAATCTTGCATTTATGACTTGTAAACGTATTTTTGAGTGACCTTTTCGGTAAGAGCTCGTCTGATTCGCGTTCCAATCAGTGATAACAAATTTCCAACCCCCCCCCCCGTTTCCATATGCTTACGAACAAAACCCCCTGGATTGTCCTGTTGATAGTCTGGATGGCGGGATCTACGTGGTGGCATGTCTGCAAGATCAAGCAGCTATGCGCCGACGATGCCCCCGAAACAACTTTAACAGCCCCAGCTTCTGGTTTTACGCTGGCCGATGGGTCTCGCTTCAGCGTTGGCTTGCCCGGCACAGTCAACTTCGCTAAATCAGGGGCAGTACCTAATCTCACCAGATTCGATGTCTCACTCGATTCTGTGGCTACTTATCTTCAGAATAATCCTGACCGGCAGTTAATATTAACAGGGTACTATACGGCATCAGAAACCAACCCCAGCAGTTTTAGCAATCTGGGCATTGCCCGCGCCGAAGCAATTAAAGCCTCGTTAGTTCAACGGGGAGTTGAGGCAGGTTCACTCCTGACAACGGGTGTCGAACGTGCCGATCTGACGTTTAATGCGGCCGGCGATTCGGTAAACGCCGGTGTCAATGGGTCGTTTGCAGCTATGATGGCGACTGTTGCTTCACCCGACTCAGCCGTGTCGGCTTCGCTGGCAAGCACGTCAACAACGGTACCGATAACAGCCACTGTGGCGGCTGGAGCTACTGAAGAAACGCTGGCAAAAACCCAGAAATATGAGTCGGTCTTTACGCCCATCGACTTGTACTTTAAGAGTGGCTCATCGGATTATATTCGAACTGATGAAACCAGGAAATTCTTTAAAGAGGCTATTCAATACCTCCGCACGAATAAAGATAAAGATCTGGCCCTAACGGGTTATACCGATAGTGAGGGTTCGGAAGATATAAACCTGAACTTGTCGAAAAAGAGGGCTAACTCCTTGAAAAAGAGGTTATTATTGCAGGGCGTTTCATCGTCGCAAATCGAATCGGGAGGTAAAGGGGAAGCAGACCCGAAAGCCTCCAACGATACTGAAAGCGGACGGAAAGCCAATCGGCGGGTAACAGTAGTGGTTCAATAATTAATGATAAACGCACAGAGACATGTTTGAATGGAATCCTCTAAATCTGCCTGATGCCGCGTTGCACCATTGGATCATGGCTATTGTAGCCGGTGCCTTGGGCTTTATTATCGGCTATATTTCACGCCAGAGCCTCATTGATCAGTTAGAAGGCGATTTGGCCAGCACCGACCGCGAGCTAGACGATTGTCTGCGGGCACCCGTGGTTCCTCTCAGCAGTGGAGCCGACGAATCGGCCGTGCTGAACCGAATTCGGGCGCGGGCCTCCGAAGTGAATTTTGACCGGATTGGCCGGGCCTCCGCTGCCGATGCCGACGATTTGAAAGACATCGTGGGTGTTGGTCCTTTTCTGGAACGCAAACTTCACGCTATTGGCATCTACACATTTCGGCAGGTGGCAAATTTCACGAAGGATGATATTGATAAGGTCAACGACATTATTGAGTTTTTTCCGGGCCGAATCGAGCGCGACAACTGGGTTGGGCAAGCGGCTGATTTAGACAAGAGAAAATAACCTGAAACTAACAAAACCATGTTTGGATTAGATCCCCTTAGTCGTCCGGTTGCTAGTATTGAAATGCTGTTGCTGCTTTCGTTGGCAGCATTCATTGGCTGGCTCATCGCCCGACTTATTTTGAATGGTCGCCTTAATGGCCTCCGGGCCGATATTGCCGAGCGCGAGCGTGAACTGGCTAACTGTCGTCAGTCGAAAGTGGCTATGGCAACTCCCGCTGCGGCTGCTCACGTTGCTCCAGCCCCAATTACGGCTCCTGTTGCCACCCAAACGGTGGTGGTTTCGGCATCCGTTATGGATAAAATTCCGGTACAAAATTTTAGCCCCCCCATACAGGTTGCTCCATTAGCTGTTCCAATCTTCGACGAACGTCCTGCCCCGGCAGTAGCCCAGGGGTTCGAAGCGGCTGTACTTTCGCGGATTGCCTCGCGAGCCAACGAACTGAACTTCGACCGGATTGGCCGGGCCTCCGCAGCCGATGCCGACGATCTGAAAGACATCGTGGGTGTTGG
>JAJAYX010000228.1 GCA_026785985.1 Rudanella sp.
CGAAAACTCCACTTTTCCCCGCTCCAGTTGGTTTGTTAGTTGGCTGCGCACCTCAATTTCCTTGTCGGAAAACTGCCGGGGCAGGCGGCAAAATATATCCAGGAACTTAGAGTTCAGCGTTTTCACTTCAACAGTCACCGTCAGGTTAGTTCCTTCCACAGTGGCATTGCCAAAGCCAGTCATTGATTTGAGCATATATTTTTGAACGATGAGTGATGAGTGATGAACGCTCGTGCCGGTCCGCCGGTGCGGTCAGCAAGCTCATCACTGACAACTCATCATTTTTTTAAAGCGTTTGCTTCGGTTTCTTTGTGTTCTTTACGTCGGCGAGCCACGTCGCAGGCGAGGTATATGGCCTGGGTCATAGAGGTTTCGTCGGCGAGGTTTTTGCCCGCAATATCATAGGCCGTGCCGTGGTCGGGTGAGGTGCGCACAATGGGTAAGCCCGCCGTGAAATTCACGCCCTCCTCAAAGGCAATGGCTTTGAAGGGAATCAGGCCCTGATCGTGATACATGGCCAGCACGGCATCGTATTTGCGGTAGCCACGTGTTCCGAAGAATCCGTCGGCGGGGAATGGGCCATAGACCAACTCTCCTTTTTTGCGCCAGTCTTCAATCACCGGAATGATGGTTTCCTGTTCTTCGCTGCCCAGCAACCCATTTTCGCCCGCATGAGGATTTAGCCCAAGCACGGCAATGCGGGGTTTTTCGATGCCAAAATCCACCCTGAGCGACTGCATCATTATCGTCAGCTTTTGGTGAATGGCGTTGCGAGTCACGTTCTGTCGCACCTTCGCGAGCGGCACATGGCCCGTCACAACACCAACGCGCAGCGTTTCGCCCACCATAAACATGAGGCTGTCGGGGACACCGAAAGCCTCGGCTAAATACTCGGTATGGCCGGGAAACCTGAAGGTTTCTGACTGGATATTGTGCTTGTTGATCGGCCCCGTAATGAGCGCGTCCAGTTTACCCGCTTTCAAATCCTCAACGGCGCGTTCCAAACACGCCAATGCAGCCTGTCCGGCTTCGGGTGTTACTTTTCCGGGCTGAATTTCATGCGTCAGCGGAGCCGGTTGGGGTGATGCCTCAGCCTGAACAACAGGCATTGTCGACTCGATAAGGAGGGTCTTCACGTCTTCCTCCCCGGTGGCAGGTTGATCGTTCCCGATATCAGTTTGCTCCTGCTCTCCTTCTTTTTGCTCTACGAATGCTACTGGCTCCGTCACTTCAGCCGGTGCGGATTCGGACGGAGGAACCTGACGGGCGTTTTCGTTCCAGCAGGTGATTACGTTAGTCATTTTGTGGCTTGCCTGTTCCACATTCTGAATTCCGTTGAGGTTCCAGTCTTTCAGGTTCAGCAGGTTGCGGTATCGGTTCAGCACCCGCATCGAGCCATAAATGACAGGCGTACAAACGCGCTGTAACTGGTTGTATTGCAGAGCCTTGAGAATAACTTCCGGCCCAATGCCGTTATAATCGCCGAGCGAAATCCCCACCACCAACCGCTCTTCGGGAGGCACATCGGCTGCTCCACGACCGGCTAAATCGGTGATTTTCATTGACCCCAGCCGCGATTCACCAGGGCGCAGATCACTGGGGCGCAACTCATCGTCGCGGCTCCATTCCTGAATCAAAGCAGGTTCGTTGCGTGCCGGGCGATCCTGTTCGCGGTCGCGGTCTGGCTCCCGATTCCGGTCTCCCCGGTCTTTGTCGCGATCACGTCCCCTATCTCGGTCACCACGAGGTCGATCAGATTCACGTTCGCGATCACCACGAGGCCGGTCAGGATCGCGGTCGCGGCCTCCCCGGTCACGATCCCGCTGATTGGGTTGCTGCTGACGACCACCTTCACCACGCCCACTTCCTTCAGAACGGGGGCTGTCGGTGCGTTCAGTGCGTCCGGTTTCCGGGCGGGCTGCATCCTCCGAACGGGTTTCGCCATCACGGTTTTCAACCTGACGCGGGTCGCCCTCTCGCGGGCCGCCCTTTTGGCGGTCGTTACCCCGGCGGTCGCGGTCTTGCCGTTGGTTGTTGTCGCGCTGACGGTCGTTGGGTTGCCGTTCTGGCCGGCCACCGTTGCGATCCTGGCGTGGGTTTTCGGAACGACCCGCATTCGGGCGACCAGCATCCGAATTATCGGTTTTGGCAACGGCCACCGGATCCTCCTGACCACCGGCATTTTCCCCTACCTCATCAACATAAGCCATGATTTCATCTGGCTTTGCTGCTTGTCCACCTTCGGCCTGTGGGCCTCCAGAACGCGGTTCGCCGTCGCGGTTGCCCCGATTACGATTGCGGTTGCGGTTGTTGCGGTTATTTCTGTCGTTACGCTTTTCGGGCTGACGTTCTTCCATAGTGGGAATCCGTTACGAAGCACTGCTGTTCTTAGGAAGTTTGTCGGCCAATTGGTGAAGGCAGATCATCCAAAAATGCTTCTTTACGCGCTCATTGCCCTATTGAACACACAAATGCACGAACCTTGTCTGCTTTTGTGTGTTCATTAGGCAGCAATACAAATTTTTCTGCAAGTTACGATATTCTGCGGATGTCTGAGACCACCCCCACTATTCTGATTGCCGACGACATGCACCCGTCGTTATTCCCGATGCTCACCGAAGCCGGTTTCAGGTTCGAGTATCAGCCCACCATCACCCGCGCCGAGTTGCTCGAACGCCTTGCCTCGTTCGATGGGCTGATTATTCGGAGCAAAACCACGGTTGATGAGCCTCTGCTTCAACGCGCCCCCAACCTCCGGTTTGTTGGCCGGGCGGGTGCGGGACTGGATTTGATTGATTTAGAAGCCATTACTAAACGAAACATACGGGTTTTCCATGCGGGTGAAGGCAACCGCGATGCCGTTGGCGAACACGCGGTGGGGATGTTGCTGGGGTTGCTGGCCAACATTGTCCGGGCTGATGCCGAGGTGCGCCGGGGCGTTTGGAATCGTGAAGGCAACCGGGGCTATGAATTAGGCAGCATGACAGTTGGCATCATTGGCTACGGCAACAACGGCCAAGCCACCGCCCGCCGACTGAGCGGCTTCGGATGCCGGGTTTTGTGTTACGATAAATTCCGCACCGATTATGGCGATACCTACGCCGAAGCCGTTCCCCTGAATCAAATCCTGACTCAAGCCAACGTGGTCAGTTTGCATATCCCCCTCACTAACGATACCCGGCAATTAGTTGATGATGAATGGATTGACAAAATTGGCAAACCTTTTTACCTGATGAATGTGGCCCGTGGTGAAATCGTTTCGCTGTCGGCCCTGGTGCGTGGGCTGGAGTCGGGCAAGGTGCGTGGGGCTTGTCTGGATGTACTGGAGAATGAAAAGCTCACTAAGCTCAGTTCGGAGCAACAGGCCAATTTTGATTATTTGCGACACTCCGACCGGGTTGTTCTGACTCCTCACGTGGCGGGATGGACGCACGAAAGTTATGTGCGAATAAACGAGGTATTGGTACGGCAGTTACGGGAATTATGACCCCAAGATCAAAGTCTATCAAATTGACAGATCAGACTAAAACAAAACCAATTCGCGACTGTTATACATCTGATTTTATACCAACTCAACGACAATGAAAAAGCTAATTATGACGCTGGCAGTGGCCGCGTTGACCCTCTCGTTTGCAATTGCCCAGGACGTAAAACAGGAAACTAAAGAAACGGCCAATCAGGCTGGACAAACCGCCAAAGCTGCGGGCCGAAAAGTAAGCCGCGAAACCAGGCAGGCAAGCCGTACAGTGAAAAGAGCAGCCAAAAATACGGGTAATGACATCGACCGGGCCGCCAAAAATACCAAGCAGGATGTGAAGCAGGGAACCAGCAAAGCCCTCAACAAAACCGAGCGGAAACTCAAGAAAACCGAGCGGAAGCTGAATAATTCGAAGTAAGCCCTGAAAAAGGGAATGAATACGGTGCAATGCACAATGAATAACGGACATACTCTGGCAGTCAGGTAATTGCCG
>JAJAYX010000229.1 GCA_026785985.1 Rudanella sp.
CTGCACGATTGGGCATTAGAAGATATTTCATCTAATGAGGTACTCAATAGTGTAGTTTATGATGTAAATATCCAGCGGCAAAACACAATTACGGTTAGAACTGAATCTATTATAGTTGGTGATTACAACTATGGTATGGCCGCTTAGTTTGCCAACATAATTATGGAAATAATACCCCTATTCACTCTTCAAAAAATCGACCTGCTCGATGTTACATTTCATCGGGCTGAAGACGATATTACGGACGCTGACAGTCAAACTAAACTTCAGATCAACTTATCGCGACGAACCGAATTGCCTTTTCTCTATGTCACACTGGAAGCAGATGTGTGGCAAGAACAGGAAGGGCAACGAACAGTTGAAGCAAAGGTGAAGATGGGTGGTCAGTTCCTCGTAGCTGAAGGTGTCGAAGCTGGTTTTTTAGATAATTTTGCGGATATCAACGCACCAGCCATTGTTTTTCCGTTTGTACGTGAAACAATAGCCTCACTAACCACACGAGCAGGCATTCCAACGGTTCTTCTCCAACCACTTAATTTTGTTGACATGGCCCAGCGACGCCAACAACAACTTAACAGCACTCAACAATTATCCGATAAGTCTACTGAAGATTAGGTCTATAGAGACCATGTATACCTCTGTCAATTAAGAGATGCTATTTTATCTGACACTGAAAAATCTCGAAATTGGCCGCTTACGTTGGCAGAATGATATTTGGACGTGGGTATACAGCGAAGCCTTCAAAAGCCAAACCTACATTAAGCCTTTGGTCACGTTCCCGACCATTAACAAGGTATATGAGGCTGAAACGCTGTGGCCTTTCTTTTCGAGCCGGATTCCCAGCGCGAATCAGCCCTATGTTCAGGACGTGATTGACCGGAAGAAAATCGACATTACCAATGCGGCAGCTATGTTGAAAGAGTTTGGCCATCGGACAATTGCCAACCCGTTTGCTTTGCAGATAGCAGGTCAGGCGTAGGGTAGTACCGATAACGGAATCATAGAAAGGCTCTCTTAATGAGAGCCTTTTTCGTGTTACACCTCAATCACCGCCGTTCTGAAATACGCCGGATTAATCCAGTACTGACCGCGTTTTTTCTTGGTGATGATGCCGAAACAACTTGATAAAATGACAAGTGGATACCCCCTCTTTCTAAATGGACGAAAACTACTTTGAGAAAATAGACTTCTCGAAAACGCCACTCACGGCGGGGGAGTACGAAAATTGCACCTTTGTCGACTGCGATTTCTCCAATGTCGACCTGTCAGCGAAAACAATCTATGAGTGCAAATTCAACCGATGCCAGTTCAAGGGAGCTAAATTGCCCCGATCTCCACTTCGCGAGGTGCAGTTCAAAAACTGTGCGCTGACGGGGCTGCGATTCGCGAATGCGAGCGGGTTTCTGATGGCTGTTACGTTTGATACGTGTGTGCTCAACCGGGCATCGTTTTTCAAGTTGAAAGTCAGGGATTCGGCCTTCAGGAATTCGAGTTTACACGAAGTAGATTTTACGGAGACCGATTTACACGGCGTATCGTTTGATAACTGCGACCTGAGCCGAGCTGCATTTGAGCATACTGTGCTGGAAAAAGCGGACTTCAGAACGGCTTATAACTACACCATCGACCCGGAGTTGACCCGGATTCGTAACGCTAAATTCTCGGCGAATGGGCTTGCCAGTCTGTTGCATCGCTACGACCTCGATATTGAGTAGGGATAATTTCGGCTTTCTACACACAAACAAATTCGGGCCGATGCTACTATTCTGTCTAAAAAAAGCGTAATTTTGCGGTCTGATTTTTGGAACTGACAAAATACAATTATACAATCATGGGAACGGAATTAAAGCGTAAAGACCGCAAGAATAAGGCCCGCGCGAACAATAAAATTGAGCGCATCAAGCAATTGTTGACGAAGCCTGAAATCAAAAATGTAGATGTAGAAGCCATCAAGGCATCGTTTGCAGAGAAGAAAGCGGCTGCTTAAGGTATTATTTGATTGCGCTAATGGTCTCAAAAAGAGAATTTTAGCCGAGTTGCAAGAGATGACATCCTATCGGGCAGGATGTCATCTCTTTTGCTTTCAACGCTATTTGGCACCCACTGCCCGCTTTCGCTTAGACTGGAGTTCTTCCACTTTCTTTTTGATTTCGCGACGTACAATCCGTCTCGTATCCAGCATTACCCGAAATCGAATGGCCTGACCCAGCAAACACAGGCCTCCATTAATTAAAATGAGACTGTAGGTACCCATAAGTACCCATTGCCCAACGGGGCGATTCGTATGTTTCAGATTCGCGGCCTCGCTGAAAATACACAACCCGGCCCCAATGGCCAATAAACTCGCCACCGATAATAACAGCCACTTGGTGCGGGTGCTCATCCGCTTGATTACGCGCTTGCCGGGGGGCTTCACCGGTCCACTAATTGCCATATTGGTATCGTTTAGTACTCACGATGGATACTCTACATCAACACCCGATTCGTACGAACCCTGGGGTTCACGCCAGCGTTTCCAACCCTCCTGTATGAACCCGGTGCCGTAGCCAATTAACTGCACAAAAGCAGCCACAACACTCAGCAATCCTACGGTCAGACTCTTCTCTTTGCGGGTTCCGTCGATGAGAATAAGGATTGAAAATACGAAAAAAATTCCAACGAAGCAAGCAAACAGTAACGGACTTACCAACGCCCACAGGGGTAAGGATGCTACACCCAGAGTAAACAGGGCCGGAAAGGTGTGTACCAGTTTTAATTCGGCAGGATAAAACCGGGAAATATTGATTCGGGAACGGCCAAAAAACCGGAGTTGACGAAAAAACTGCCCAAAGTTGGTGCGTCGTTTGTGGTAAATAAACGCATCAGGAATAAGCCCGGTTTTGAAACCATTGTCGATGATGCGAATGGCAAATTCAATATCCTCGCCCATCCGGGTGATCCGGTAGCCCCCCACCCTTTCCCATACCTTCCGCGACAATCCCATGTTGAAACTCCGGGGGTGAAACGTGCCTCCAAGGTTGGTTTTGCTGCCCCGAATACCCCCCGTCGTGAAGGGCGAGGTCATGGAGTAGCTGGTGGCGTTTTGAATGGGGGTGAAATCGGGGTGAGCCGCATCGGGGCCACCGTAGGCATCTAAAGCCGTTTGTTGCAGATGCTTGCCAACCGTCTCGAAATAATGCGGGGGAATAATGGCATCGGAGTCAAAGATCACGAAATAGTCGCCCGTGGCCCGCTCAAAGCCATAATTTCGGGTGAAGCCCTGACCCGAGTTGGGTTTAAAATAGTATTTAACCGGCAGTTGATCCGCAAATTCGGCCACTACACTTTCAGCCTTCAGCGTTGAGCCATCCTCAATCACCAGAATCTCGAACGGCTTAACCGTCTGCCTGGTCAGGCTGTCTAACAACTCGCGGAGTTCACCGGGGCGGTTGTAGACGGGGATGATGCCGGAGAAACGCAAGGCTATAGATGGATAATGATTGATGAAAAATGGATAACGAGGTTTCTACCGGTACAAATGGATGAACCCAGGCGAATCATTATCCATTGTACATTACTCATTACTCATTACTCATTGAGGAAACCAGACTCTCTTCATTAGCCCTAATCACTTGCTCAATCAGGTCATCGGTTAGGGCTATCGACACAAACAGGCTCTCGAATTGGGAGGGGGCCAGGTAAACACCCCGTTCGAGCATGGCGTGGAAATACCGTCCAAAACGGGGTAAATCGCAGGTTTTGGCTGTTACAAAGTCAGTAACGGGCTGATCGGTCATGAACAGGGTGAACATAGACCCAATCTGATTGATTGTGTAGGGCAGACCCAATTTGTTCAGGCTAGCCCGGAACCCAGTGGCCAGTTTACTGCCAATCTCTTCCAGGCGCGTGTACACCGCCGGGTGATCGTTGAGGTGATGCAACATGGCCAAACCCGCCGACATGGCAATGGGATTGCCCGACAACGTACCAGCCTGATAGACTGGCCCGGCAGGGGAGACCATGTTCATAAGGTCGGCGCGGCCACCATAGGCACCTACGGGCATGCCCCCGCCAATGATTTTGCCCAGTGTGGTAAGGTCGGGCGTGATGTTGAACCGCTGCTGTGCCCCGCCGGGTGCGAGCCTGAAGCCGGTCATTACTTCATCGAAAATATAGATAATCCCATGTTTAGTGCAAAGGTCACGGAGACCTTCGAGGAACCCCGGTTCGGGTAAAACGCAACCCATGCTGCCCACCACCGGCTCCAGAATCAGGGCCGCAATCTGGTTATGATTGTTATCGAACAGCCGCTCCACGGCCGCCAGGTCGTTGTAGGGCGCGGTGAGCGTATCGGCAGCGGTGGCTTTGGTGACGCCCGGCGAATCGGGAACGCCCATTGTCATGGCCCCGCTC
>JAJAYX010000230.1 GCA_026785985.1 Rudanella sp.
CAGCATAGCCTTCGGGCGCGCGGTCAAGGGTAATTACTTCGACGTTTACGGCTTTGGCTATCTGAACTTTATCGTACAGAATCGACATCATCAGCTGTCGATTATATTTGATAACAGGGGTTTGCCCCGTAAAAAACGAATGGCTTTTGGCCCATCCCAGTCCAAACCGGATCGACAGATTACCCGTTTTAGCAGATTTGTCCTCTGCTCCAGGATCTGCTGTCACATATAGACCGGGAATCCCGATAGCTCCTCCTGCCCGCGCAATCTCCATAAGTGAGTTCAGCACCGCAGCTGGTACTTCTTTTTTCACCTCGCCACCGTGGCCACGGGCTTCAAAACCGACGCAGTCAACCGCACAATCGACTTCGGGAACGCCCAGAATCTGGGCAATCTGATCGGCCAGGGAACCCTCCTCGTTGAGATCGACCGTTTCACAGCCAATAGAACGGGCATGGGCCAGGCGAGCTTTGTTCATGTCGCCCACAATTACCACGGCAGCACCGAGTAATTGAGACGAGGCAGCAGCAGCCATTCCCACCGGGCCAGCACCCGCGATATATACCGTTGTACCCGGCCCAACACCCGCCTTGACCGCCCCGTGGAAACCCGTTGGGAAAATATCGCTAAGCATCGTCAGGTCACGGATTTTATCCATTGCCTGTTCTTTATCGGGAAAACGCAAGAGATTGAAATCGGCATACGGAACCATCACGTACTCGGCCTGTCCACCAATCCAACCTCCCATATCCACGTAGCCATAGGCACCACCTGCACGCGACTCATTCACACTCAGGCAGATACCTGTTTGTTGCTCTTTGCAGGTGCGGCACCGGCCACAAGCTACGTTAAACGGCACCGAAACCAGATCGCCTTTTTTGAGAAACTCCACATCGGACCCAATCTCAATTATTTCGCCGGTAATTTCATGGCCCAGAACCAAGCCTGATTCGGCGGTTGTGCGGCCACGAACCATGTGCTGATCGCTGCCGCAAATGTTGGTTGAAATCACTTTCAAAATTACCCCGTGGTTGATCTTTTTACCTTTGGGGTTCACCAGTTCGGGGAAGTCAATGCTCTGCACTTCGACTTTACCCGGCCCGATATACACAACACCACGATTACTTGCCATAAGAATTGGAGTTTGAGTTTAGAAAGATTCAAGAGAAAACGGACTGATTTAGAGTGCGTGGGTTCCAGACTGTGCAACAGAGTGATCGTTGTCATCCATACGAGTAAATGCCACCAGATTGGCTCTTGCATCAACCACAGCTATATTCATTTTCAGATCGAGTTTGGTTACTTTACTTTTGGCTGCTGCAACAATACTTTCTGCTTATGATAAGGTAATTCCCGTACGTGAGTTGAGTCAAATTTACGTTTATATTGACTAAAACAAAGATTATCTAGTAATTTAGTTACCCAGTACTCAAGCAACTTTGTTGGAACTCGGCAGAAAAGTAACAAATCAAACGACCCCGCCCAGAATTCTGGGCGGGGTCGTTTGCCTTAATAACAGAAAGATTCATCTACTGGTACACTCGTACCCAATCGACTTCCATACGTTGGGGGAAAATGGCTTCATCAACACCCTTTTGACCGCCCCAGTTGCCGCCAACAGCCAGGTTCAGAATGAGGTAAAACGACTGATCGAAAGGCCATTGCTCGTACCGTTTGCCGTATGACTCTTTGTCGAACGTGAAATAGACTTTACCATCCACCATAAAATCAATCTGCTTAATCGACCAGTCGACGGCGTAGGTATGAAAAACTGTGCTTGCATCAGAAACGGTTATCTGCCCACCCTGTTGCGTTTTCTTCACGTGGTTATACGTCTGGGTATGCACCGTGCCATGCACTACACCGGGGTCGAAACCAACGTGTTCCATAATGTCGATTTCGCCATCGTTGGGCCAAACCATCGGCTCTGAGCCAGACAGCATCCAGATAGCGGGCCAGGTGCCGCGCCCGGTGGGGAGCTTTGCCCGAATCTCGAACCGGCCATGTTTCCACTCCACAATACCCTTGGTGCGGAGTTTGGCCGAAGTATAGCCCCGGTTTTCTTTCGTCTCTTTACGGGCTTCGATCACCAGTAAACCGTTTTCGACGCGGGCATTTTCGGGGCGGTTATCCGTATAAAACTGGAGTTCATTATTGCCAAAGCCACTCCCACCCACGTCGTAGCTCCAGCGGGCGGTGTCGGGGCGGGCGGCATCGGGGCGAGTAAGGCTGGGTTTGCCCAGAGTGCTGCCATCGAATTCATCGAACCAGACCAGTTTCCGGGAACCGACTTTGGCAGGAATAGAGTCGGTTGACATACTACCCGATAAAGCCAATAAAGAAGTGAAAAATAAAGTCATGTTTATGGTCAGTTCGTACGGTGGTTATTATTGGTTATCAAGACCCTGGAAGCCGTTTCAAGTCAATTGGAACCTCAATCACTTAGTGGTTATTTCCCAAACGACCAAAGCAGAAAATCGGGCATGATGGCACTCCAGGTGTCCTGATTGTGATGCCCACCAGCCACTTCGACGTATCGAATTTGGTTCGTGTTACGGTGGTATCCTTTCTTCTCCAGTTCTTTAATCAGATCCAGCGTATCGTCGATGGAGTCGATCACCCCATTGTTGTTGCGGTCGCTTGTTTCGTCTAATGTACCCGTTTGAAACCAGAATTTCTGCCGGTCATTATACGACCCTTTCCGCACCAGACTGTGGATGATCCGGTCGGTTTCATCGTCGTAGGCATTGTTGAATTTCTTACTCCGCCACCAAAATGAGCCGGAGAAAACGCCCGCCTTCCCGAATCGGTCGGGGTGATGAAACGCGATATCAAAAGCCGACAAGCCGCCGAGCGAGAAACCCGCAAACACCACATCCGTTGGCCCGGTCTGCACGCGGTAATGGGTTTGAATGTAGGGCAACAGTTCGGTCAGCACAAAATCGGCGTATAAGCCAGCTTTGCCTCCCCGCTTCATGTAGTCGGGTTGAGCGGCCGTCCCATATTCCTGAATCCGGTCGGCATTGGTATGGAAGGCCACTAACACAAACGGTCTGATAGTCTGCTGATTATACAATGAGTCAAGGACTTCCTGCATCCTGAGCCGGGGCAAATCCTGACCGTCGTTAAGGTACAAAACCGGGTAAGTGGCAGTGGTTTTGTCGTAATTGGGCGGCAGGATAATATCGAGCCGGACATTTCGGTTGAGCGGCACGGAATGCAGCGAATCATCGCGAACAACCGCAACAGCAGGGGGCGACAGTACCGGACTGGGGTCGGTCATAAGCAGGAAAAGAGTTGTAATGAATGGGCTCACAATTGACAAAATAAGGACTTTTTTCGCTGTGTTCGGGGACAGTAGCTTGGGTTTTTAAGATTTTAACTAATTTACGACCGTTCAACCAACCAATTACTGTCTTGCACGAAGAATATCGTTCCTATTATTCACACCACCTGGGCCGCACTATCGAGATGCTGGTCTATGGCAACTGGGGTTACCCGGTGCTGGTGTTTCCCACCACGATGGGTCGATTTTATGAGGCCCGCGATTTCAAGCTGACCGATGCCGTGAGCGGCCACATCAACGCGGGCCGGGTGAAACTCTACTGCATCGACAGCATCGACCGGGATAGCTGGTATGGGAAGCACCTCCACCCCGGCACGCGCATCCGGAATCACGTGCTCTACGACAAGTTTCTGTGTGAAGAACTGGTGCCGTCTATCCAGCGGGAAACCAGCACTGGCAAAATTGGCGTGGCCGGGTGCAGTTTCGGCGGGTTTCAGGCCCTGAACTTCGCCTTTCGCCATCCCGATCAGGTGGGGCATTTGTTTTCGATGGGTGCCGCCTTCGATGTCCGGTCATTTATGGGTGGGTACTACGACGACAATGTATACCTGAACAACCCGCCCGACTATATTCCGAACGCGCAGAACGACGAGTTTTACCGAATGAATATTGTACTGGGGACTTCAGAACACGATTTCTGCAAAGGCTCGAACGTTCAGATGTCGGGGATTCTGAGTCGCAAAAATATCCCGCACTGGCTCGATGTAGTCCCTTGGGGCGAACACGACTGGCCGGTGTGGCGAAGTATGTTTCCGAGGTATCTGGATATGATTTAACAACAAAACCATGTGGCCTGACCTACATTACACGACTGCCGACTCCACGCTCGAACGAGCCATGTCGCGCCTAAACCACCACCTTCGGGATGTTCCGGCGCAGTTGTCGGACTTGTCGGAAACCGAATGGCAGCAGAAACTGCCCCGTAAATGGTCGAAAAAGGAGTTGCTCGGCCATCTGGTCGACTCGGCTCTGAACAACCTAAAGCGCTTTACGGAGGCACAGTTTGGCCCCGAACCCTACACGTTTGCCTCCTACCGACAAAACGAACTGGTGACGGCCAATGCTTATCAAAACCTCCCCATTAACCATTTGCTGACGCTCTGGCAGTCACTGAATCGGCAGATTATGTATGTGGTGGCCGAGATGCCCGAAGTCACCCGCCGACGGAAGGTTATGGTGAAAGGGAGCGATGGCCCCCCGCGCTCACTGTCGTGGTTAATCGAAGATTATGTGGGCCATATGGAGCATCATTTGGAGACGTTGTTGTAGGTTTTCAGCGTTCCTGAACTTTACAAATGTGTATTCACTTCCGTAAGAGCCGGATTAGTCCGCAAAAA
>JAJAYX010000231.1 GCA_026785985.1 Rudanella sp.
GTCTGGTATCACCCGGACAAGCGCGAGTTCTGGGCGTATCCAGGCGCACCTTTGGCGGACGACTGAACCGATTCAATAACTTCTCGCTCAACGGGGCCATTTTCACCAATCCCTTTGGTTTGGATGCTGCCCAGCCCGGTGGTCAGTCCGATGCACAACCCGTTTCTTTAGATGCTATCGAGCAGATTCAGGTGTCGCTGTCGCCATTTGATATTACGCAGGCAGGATTCGTGGGCGCGTCGATCAACGCCGTGACCAAATCAGGAACCAACGAACTGCGGGGTACGGCGTTTGGCTTTTTTCGGAATCAGAGCCTGACCGGAAAGCGAGTGAAAGGCACCGATATTTATGTGCCGGAGTCAGGTCAAAGTCAGTTTGGATTTAGTCTCGGCGGGCCAATCATCAAAAACAAACTGTTCTTTTTCGTAAACGCCGAAGCCGACATTCGGTCTGATTTAGGGACGGATGGCTGGGTGGCCGCCCGGTCGGGCGTATTGGGGGCTAATGTTTCTCGGACAACAGCCGCCGACCTGGAAAGCGTTGGTACTGCTCTTCGCGGATTAGGTTATGAATCAGGGGCTTACGAGAATTTCACGCACCGCACCCGCAATGCCAAAGCGATTGTAAAACTCGACTGGAACATCAACAGCATCCACAAACTGTCGGTGATTTACAACATGCTCGATGCGTTCCGCGACAAGCCCGCTCACCCGTCGGCCATTGGTCGCCGGGCCCTGATTTTCTGACGCTGCAATTCGAGAACTCCGGCTACCGGATCAACAACAAACTGCACGGCGGCATTGTGGAACTGAACTCGAACTTCAACGGACGATTTGCCAACAAGTTGCAAGTAGGCCTGACGAGTTTTCGCGATGCCCGCGATGCAAAATCGTCGCCGTTTCCGGTGGTGAACATCAACAAAGATGGTGTTCGGTATATTGTGGCTGGCCATGAGCCGTTCTCGATCAACAACCGCCTGAGTCAGGACGTGTTCCAGGTTACGAACAACTTTAACATTTTCGCGGGTAAACACACCCTTACGCTGGGTGCTAGTTTCGAGCGGTTCAGCTTCGATAACTCGTTCAACCTGAATGCTTTTGATGGCACATTTGGCCCCGGATTCGGGTCAGTGTCGGAGTTTGTAACAGCCTCGAAATCGGCTGATTACAAGAAGATTGTGGATGCCGCCAAAGCCACAGCCGCGAAAAATAGCTGGGCATTGGCCGAGACTAACGTGGGACAATTAGGCATTTATGCCCAGGACGAAGTGGTGGTGAACAACCGCCTGAACCTGAGCTACGGCCTGCGGGTGGACTTGCCGATGTTTTTCGATACACAGACAAAAATTGATGAAAGTATCAAACGGAACTGTTGCTACGACCCGGCCATTCAATACTATAATGCTGATGGACAGCCGATTAAACTCGACAGCCGTGAGTTGCCCGGCACAGCTCCGCTGATTTCGCCCCGCGTTAGTTTCAACTATAAAATGACCGGCAGCTCAACTCTGCGCGGTGGAACCGGAGTGTTCACGGGTCGTTTTCCGTTTGTGTGGATCGGCAATCAGGTGGCCAACCCGAACTTCTTTTTCTACACCACCACCGACCCCAGCTTTAAATTTCCACAGGTCTGGAAAACGAGCCTCGGCTACGACTACAAGTTTGCCAGTGGCTGGAACACCTCCGTCGATCTGTTGTATGGCTACGACCTGCAAAACATGATGGTGCGGAACTATGGTCTGCGCACGCCGTCTGCCACTCTGAAAGGCATTGACAATCGCCGGACCTATGCAGCCGCCGACCGCTCGACGGTTTTTGGTGGCCCAACCAATGCCTATGTGTTTACGAACGTGAGCGGAGGCTACTCGTTTAACGGCAGCATTCAGGTGCAGCGGACCTGGTCGACCAACCTGTTCATGAGCTTGGCCTACAACTACCTGAAAGCGGTTGACAAATCATCGACTGACTCCGAAATTTCGTCGGACTCCTTTGACCGTCAGCCCACTACGGGCAACGCCAACACGCCTGTGTCGGGTAATTCTCAGTTTGGGAACACGCATCGGGTGGTGGGAACACTGGGCAAAAAGTTTGTGTATGGCGACGGCCGCTGGGCCACCACGATCTCGGCAGTGGCTGAATATGCGAAAGGTGGCCGGTTTAGCTACACCTATTTCGGCGACCTCAACAACGACGGATCGGGCCTGAACGACCTGCTTTACATCCCAACCAATGCCCAAATCGACCAGATGCGTTTTGCGGGAACTGATGCTCAACAAGTAATGCAAAAGGCTGGCTTCAAGGCTTTTGTGGCTCAGGACGAGTACTTGAGCAGCCGTCAGGGTCAGTATGCCGAGCGGTATGCGTCGTTGTCGCCCCTGTACTCAAACTGGGATGTGCGGATTTTGCAGGACTACAACTTCGCCAACAAGCGTCAACTTCAGTTCAGTCTCGACATTCTGAACGCGGGCAACCTGTTGTCATCGAACTGGGGTATTCGTCAGATTGCGTCCTACACGGGTTTGGCCCAGCCGCTGGGAGTGGGCGTAGATGCCACCAACACGCCAACCTACAGCTTCGATACAAACGTTCGGTCAACGTTTTTCAATGATACCCAGCTTACGTCGCGGTGGCGGATGCAGGTGGGTGTTCGGTTGACGTTTTAAGAAGTAGGCGCGGTTTAGGAACTGCAACGGCCGGTACACCGGAGCGGGACCGTGCCGAATCGACCGCGCTGCATAAACAAAACGGGATGCCCCTTGAGTGGGGCATCCCGTTTTGTTATCAGTCGAGTCAGCAATTAGTTTTTCTTTGCGGCTGAATCATATTCGGCTTTAGCCGAATCCAACTCCATTTTCTGGTCGCGCATGTCGCTGGTGTCTCCGTCGGCAGTGGCTTCGTTGAGATCTTCGCGCTCATCCTGCACCTCTTCGGCTTTGTTTTCTTTTTTGGAATCACAGGCAACCTGCGTTGTTACCATCACTGCCGCAAGAGCAAAAGTGCTAATCCACTGTTTTGTCTTCATTATCAAATACGATTTTATGCTAACGGAAAAGTCCGCTGTTTGTACTTTTCTCATAACCCGCTTATTGTTTAAAGAGTCAAAAAATATGAGCCAACGGTCCGGCGCAAGCTAGATCCGTGGGTTTCTAACTCTTGTTTGTCTTGCTTTTTGCCTGTCACAAAGAATCTGTTTTTGCAGACGGATACGTTTGGGGAAATTTAATCCTTCTTATTCTGTAAACTAAGCTGTCTTTGGCCTACTTTCCCCAAAAA
>JAJAYX010000232.1 GCA_026785985.1 Rudanella sp.
CAACTCCGCCAACAACCCCGGCAACTGGTGGTTCATTGTCGCTCACGATGCCAACGTATGTTTGCACAACGGGAGCCATTACCATCAACACGGCCGGTGGCAACGGAACCACCATCGCCTACACGGCGGTGGGTGTGCAGCGGGCTTTGGCCACGAGCAACACGGGTACGGTGGAGCCGGGGCTACGGGGCGATCCCAAGCCGTTGCTTATTACGGCCACGCAAAGTGGCGTAACTACCAGTCTGACCTTTGATTTCGGGGCGTTCTGCGCCGGAACCGCCCGCGTAGCCAGTGCCGAGCCGGGCGTAGGTCTGAGCGTTCGCGTGTTGGGCAACCCCACGGCGGGCGATGTGGTTTCACTCGAAGTGCGCGGTGCCGAGGGCAAATCGCTGAACATTCAGACGATTGATGCCGCCGGTCGATTGCAGTCGGAGCAGCTTGTGAAGCAGGCCAGTGTTGTTGAAACGGTTCGGGCGCGCCTGGGCCGCCCGGCAGGTGTGTATCTGTTGCAGGTGCAGGCCGGTGCCGAAAGGCAAACGGTGCGGGTGGTGAAAGGAGAGTAAAACAGGTATCAGTGAGCAGCCAACAGCTAACAATCTACCCGGTGGGAAACCACAGCAGTGAGTAGAAATTGTTCGTTGTTGGCTGTTTGTTGTTAGCTAATAACTGTTCACTGTTGGCTGGTAATTGTTCACTGTATTCATGCTTCTCTATAAAACCCGCTCCGGCATTGTTATTGAGTCTGACAATCAATTTTACCGTGCTCCTTCCGACGATTGGGATTATCTGGTAAATGAAGACACGCTGCACGATTATCTGCAGCAGTCCATCAATGGAGTTTCCCCTTCCGACGAGTGCCGGGCCTGGGTGGAATCGGGCGTGTTGGCTCCCATTGGGCAACAGGAAGTGTGGGCATCGGGCGTTACGTATCTGCGGAGCCGCGATGCCCGAATGGATGAATCGCGAAAGTCGGGAGCCGGAACCGGGGGCGCGTCCGCCTTTTACGACCGGGTGTATGATGCCGAGCGACCCGAACTCTTTTTTAAATCGACGGCTATGCGCGTGGTGGGGCCGGGTGATGCCGTTCGCATCCGCAAAGACTCTACCTGGAATGTTCCCGAACCCGAACTGACGTTATTTGCCACCTCGTCGGGCAAAATTGTGGGCTATACCTGTGGCAACGATATGAGTTCGCGGAGCATCGAGGGCGAAAACCCCTTGTATTTGCCACAGGCGAAAACCTATGACGGGGCAGCCGCCCTGGGGCCGTGTTTGTATGTCCCGAAAAAACCAATCGACCCCGAAACCCAAATCCGGCTGGTGATTCAGCGGAAGGGCGAAACGGCTTTCGAGGGGCAAATTCCGATTAGCCAGATGAAGCGGAAACACACCGAACTGATCGGGTTTTTATTTCGCGAATGCACCTTTCCCCACGGCTGTTACCTGATGACCGGCACCGGCCTTGTCCCCCCCGACGATTTCACGCTGGCTAAAGGCGACGTGGTACAGATCTCTATCGACGGGATCGGCACGCTGGAAAATACTGTGGCGGGTTAAGTACCGAACACCTTACTTTTCGAACTGGAAAATCTGATCCATCAGCATCCACTTTTCGCCTTCTTTGGCTCCGGGCAGCGGTTCCTGGTATTCCCACATCAACCGTTCCCACTCCTGCACATGGGTATTGGTGGCATCCAATGCCCTTTTTTTCTCGAACGAAAAGTCGTCGTCGGTTTCCAGAATCATAAACATGCGGGTTCCGGTGCGGTAAATCTGGAGGTCGATAATTCCGGCGTTCAGGTCGTTTTGCCGCACTTCGGGCCAACCAGCACCGGGGGCGTGCATTTTTTCGTATTCGGCAATCAGTTCGGGGGCGTTTTTGAGATCGAGGGCAAGGCAGAAGCGTTTCATTGGATAGGGGTAATTGGGTAAATTGGTAACTGAGGTAACTGGACTCAACCGAAATACTGCCGGAATGAATTGATAGTTTGCTGGGCGGCTTCGTCGGGGAACGGCCAGGGGAATGCTTCGGCTGAGATGTAGCCTTGATAATCAATGTCATAAAAGGCTTTGGCTACGTCATTCATTGCCGTATGGCCTTGACCAATGGGGCCTCGGTTACTGTCGGCAAAGTGAACGTGGCCAATCATGGAGCCTGCCCTGCGGATGCTGTCGGGTAAGGAGGCTTCTTCGATATTCATGTGGAAGAGATCGGCTAACAGCCTGACATTGTCTGTTTTCAGGGAACCAAGTAGTTTAACACCATCGTCTAAGCGGTTGATCAGGTTGGTTTCGTAGCGGTTCAGGGGTTCATAAATCAGGGTAACACCCCTGTTTTCAGCGAAAGAGCCGAGGGTATTCAAGCCATCGGCCAGCCAACCCAGGGCCTGATCCCGGTTGGCTCCGCTTGTTGCATTGCCCTGCATAGAGCCGATAATGGCCGGGGCATTCAGGGCGGCCCCGAAGTCAATCATATCCTGAACAAACGTAACGGCCCTGGCGCGAATCAGTGGGTCAGGATCAGTCAGGGTCAGGCCGTTGATCACTTTACCCGCCCCCGTTCCTACCGACCCAATCGACACACCCAACTCCTGAGTGAGTCGCATCAGCTTGTCGATGGCAACAGCCTCCGCCGAAGCTGTGAATAGCTCGACACCGTCGAAACCAAGAGCAGCGGCTTTTTGCATACTCCCTTCCAGATCGTCCCAATAGATCCAGGGGCCTGTTTTGATGCCCGGAACAAGGGCGATAGTGACGCAGGATTTCATTGTTGGGGATTGAAGTTGACCATGATTTTGGTGATGGGGCCGGGATTGGCCGACCAATCTGCCAGGGCTGATTCAGCTTCATCCAGAGAAACCGTCCGGCTGATTACGTCCTCGACCGGAAAACAACCCGATTCTAAGTAAGCGATCACATCGGGAAATTCGCCGAGGCAATTACGTGAACCCAGTATTTCGATCTCCTTCCGAACAAATATACTGGTCTGGTAATCAACCGGATACTTAGCGTATCCGATATAGACAACCCGACCGCCCCCGTGCCGCAGCACGAAAACCAACCGGGAACGGTTCAATGAGGGCTAATTCTCTTAAGGATAAGGTGTTGGAGATATGTAGTTTCTCCCAGGTGACGGCAATGAATCCGGTCATAGCACCCGGTTGCCGAACGCCCATTGTTTTGCCACAGTTCTGGTAGGGGCTAAGCGTCACGTTCATGCCCGGCTGAAATGTTGCCGGAACCCCGGAACCCGGTTGCAGGATGGTGGCTCCCACCTCATGACCCAGCACATTGGGGTATTCCTGCAACAGCACCGCGCCCGGCACCGGCATGTCGATGTCCCGAATCTCGGTATGGCCGGGTTCAACCAGCACCAACGCTTTTATCTTATTCATTTGATGGTTTTGGTATTTGGATCGGCGCTCCGGTTGTTTTCTGGTTTCCCCTCGAACCACATCCGGTTTTTGACCGGGGCCACCAATTCAGCGATCTTGTCGAGAAGGCCGTTGGGGGTTTTAAAGTCCAGCACACGCACATTTTGGGCCACGTGCCGCTGCTCCGACATACCAATGATGGTGGTGGCAATAGCCGGATGGTCGAGTGCGAACCGAATAGCTACATCACTCAGGGCTACTCCATAATCGCGGCAAAGATGAATCAGCACTGGCTGCAAATCCTTGACCGGCTGGGGCGAATTTTGCCAAACCGGCACCGGCGCATCCGACAAAATACGCTGCATCAAGGGGGCTGCATTCATCAACCCAAACCCTTTTTGCTGCGAAAGAGGCACCAGTTCGTCGTTAATTTCATCATCAAGCAGGGTGTAGTGTCCCCACGACAGCACCGTGTCTACCTCAACCTGCCGGGCAATCTCGGCCAGATATCGAACGGGTAAACCCGAAAAGCCAACGTAGCGGGCTTTGCCCTGTTCTTTGGCTTTCAAAACCGCCGGAATCGCTTCGTTGAGCACCTGCTCGCGGTCGCCAAATTCAATATCGTGAACCTGGAGCAAGTCCACATAGTCGGTTTGCAGGCGTTGCAATGATTCGTCGATGCTGGTTAGAACCCGGTTGTACGAAAAGTCGAAAACGCCGTTTCCATAGCGGCAGCATTTAGTTGCCAAAAAAATGTTGTTTCGCTTGGCTAACAGCGCGTTACCCAGCCGTTTTTCGGCCAGGGTATCGCCGTAGAAAGGGGCCACATCAAAAAAATTAATGCCGCTGTCGATGGCCGAATGCACTGCCCGGAAGCCTTCTTTTTCGTCGGTCACCTCGAACACATCGCCCAGTGGCGAGGCTCCGAAACCGATCACCGAGACCTGCATGTCTGTTTGCCCCAACTGTCTGTATTCCATGCGTTGCGTTTGTTTTTATAAAAGCAATTGGCCCCGTATTTACTCGGAAACCACCCGAATGGCACCCTGCACATTGGCCACTTTCTGGCGCAGGGTTTCCAGATCGGCATCCATCACCGTGATATGGCCCATTTTCCGGAAGGGTTTTGTGATGGCTTTGCCGTACAGAAACGGGAACACGCCGGGCATAGTCAACAGGTTGTTCAACCCTTCATAATGAGCCGGACCGGTGTGGCCATCTTCGCCCAGCAGGTTGATCATAGCGGCTGGTTGGTAGCCAGTTGTGGCGCCCAAAGGCAGGTTCAGAATGGCCCGCCAATGCTGCTCAAACTGGGAAGTTATGTTGGCCCGAATCGTGTGGTGACCGCTGTTGTGGGGGCGTGGGGCCACTTCGTTGATGAGTACGTTGCCGGTTTTGGTCAGGAACAATTCCACGGCCAACACGCCCACAATGCCGAAGGCTTCGGCAGTTTTCCGGGCAATGGATTGGGCTTGCCCATCGACCTCTACAGAAATCTGGGCGGGGGAAAACAGGTAATCCACCAAATTCAGTTCAGGGTGAAACACCATCTCGACCGTCGGGAAGGTTTGCAGTTGTCCCTGTTCGTTGCGGGCCACAATCACGGCCAGTTCTTTCTCAAAATCGACCGCTTTCTCCAGCACACCCGGCGCGTCGAAGGCTTTGGGGAGGTCGGTTTCGGAGCCGATGCGCTGCACCCCCCGGCCATCGTATCCGTCGCGACCCAGCTTATGAAAAGCGGGTAGGAGGGAGGGGTTTTGGGCCACGACAGCGGTTACATCGGCGCGGTTTTGGGTCAGAACGAAGTCGGCGGTGGGCAGGTTGTGATCGCGAAAAAACTGCTTTTGCAGGCGTTTGTCCTGAATTAGCCGAATGACCGATGGTTGCGGAAACACCCGTTTTCCGGCGCGTTCGAGGGCTTCGAGGGCATCCACATTCACCTTTTCGATCTCAATGGTCAGCACATCAACGTCCTGTCCGAACTGATAAACTGTATCATAGTCGGTGAGGGAGCCTTGCGAGAACTGGCGGCACAAATACCGGCAGGGTGCATCGGCATCGGGGTCAAGAATATGAATGCGGAGGTTCCAGTCGATGCTGGCTTGCAGGAGCATAAGGCCAAGCTGACCTCCGCCGAGGATTCCGATGGTTGGATTCACAGGTAAAAAAAAACGGTTGCCCGGCAAAAGTAACAGATACCGGGCAACCGCACTATGACTTGAGAAGTACTCTCGTGTTGTTTTGCTTAATTCCGGCGCGAAATATCGCCCCCGCCCGACTCGCTTTTCGAGACCATCCGGGCCGAGCCACGGTACGAAATATCGCCCCCGCCGGAGGCTTTCAGGGAGATCTCGCGGCTGGCATTAACACTCATATCAGACCCTCCGTGCGCATAGGCTGTGCAATTTTCAGCCACAAACCGGTCGGCATCAAGATCGGCACCACCTGACCCTTCGGCATTGAAAATCCGGGCACTTCCCTGTAGGTCAACATCGCCCCCACCCGACAGCGACAGGTTGAGCTGATCGGCTTTGAGGGCCAGTTTTACATCGGCACCACCCGATACCGTGAGATTTAATTCGTTGAACGACAGACTATTTTGGTTAGTGATGTCGGACCCTCCCGATGCCTGAATATTTTTCAACTGCCTGAATGTCAGATAGGCTTTAACGGATGTGTTGCGCCAGCCCATGTTCCAGTTGCCTTTCCGTTCCACGGCCAACGTCAATACGCCGTTTCGGATGGTCGATTTAACATCGTTTTCGTCGATGCCTTTAACCTCAAGCGTCAGCTTTTCGCTGTTGCCCTGGGTCAAAATAACATCAATGCCATTGCTCACCTGTAGGCCCGTGATACCCGATACAGGGCGGTCTTTTTTCCAGTCCTGCGCATTGGCAGTAAGGGTAAATACTAAAAGTGAAAGAGAAAGAAGGGTCGTTTTCATGGCTCTGAACGTGTTGTGTAAAAACGTATTTGTTGTCTATTCTATGGAATGAATCTCGCCAATCTTAGAGTAGAATCTCCTCCTTTTCTATTAGCGGTTTATTCCCGGTTCACAGCGGGTAAATGGTCGAAGTACCGGAACAGGGCTGTTTACTCGCCCATGTCAACTTTCCGGCGATTGGCCTTGAATTCGCCCCGCTGCCGTTTTTCGGTAAGCCGTTCATCCACCGCAGCTTTACCTGGGCGGGTGGCCCGGCGGGGTTTCTGTACTGTAAATGCCTTCTTGATTAACCGTAGAAATTTCTTCGTAACTTTTTCCTTGTTGGCTAATTGAGTGCGTTCGGTTTGGTGCGTCAGTACAAACTCGCCTTCTGTGGTGAGTTTATTGGCTAACTTTTCGAGCAGAACAGCCCGCTGCTCATCGGTAAGCAGGGATGAGTTTTGCACCGAAAACCGGAGTTCGGCTTTGGTCGCTACTTTATTGACGTTCTGACCACCGGCACCACCGCTACGGGCAAACCGGTACGTGACTTCAGAAAGGAGTTGGGTTGAATCCATGCGCAAAAATACATGATCGCCCCGGTTATTTTTTAGCGCATCTCCCTTCGGCGCGGTTGGGATAGCTTAGAACCCCAGCCGGAGTTTGGCGGTAAGTGATTGTGAAATTCGACCGCCATTGGTATAGCGAATCTGTTTAGCACTAGCTACTGCGTTCCCCGGCACCACAAGCAGGTGGCCAATCTCAACGATGTCGGAGCTGGTTGGCACCCGGTTGCATGACCACACGGTCGGGTCATCCCAATTGCCATTTCGAAGAGTGGTCATAGCGATACAGGGTGCTACTCCCGATGTAATGGTGATGCCATAATCTTCAGCTATACCCGACCCATAGGGTGATAAACCCGGTAGCAAACAGGCAGTGAGCAAACTGCTTATATCGAGAACAACCCGCATTCGTAGTTTGATGTTAGTCGGTGTGCCGTTGGGAACGGTGATTGTACCCGTAAAGGCGTTGGAAAAAGACAAACTGCTGAATACCTGTTCATTAGCGTCCAAAAAACTCCCATTATTAGTATAGTCAATATAGATTTTAGCATTGACGGAATTGCCATAAAGCGAGCTTAGCGAAAATGAGTAAGGGGTTCCCGTTTGCAGCGTTGTTTGAACGAGGCAGGTTTTGTCTGAGTAATTTGAGCCGTTCTGGGCAGCAGACCCGCCACCTGCCAGTGCAATGGTGTTGAGTGTGAATGTGTTGATGCCAAAATAGGCACTAGCTCCGTTTGGGGCCGAAACCACGCAGGCCGCCGTAGGCGAGGTTTCCCCTGCCACAGGGGGTATTTTTCCATAAGAGTTGATCAGACCCGTCCGAGAGAACAATAAAGCATAACGCATTCGCTCAACCTGATTGAGTGTAAATCTGGTTTTACAGGCCGAATAACTCATCATATTTTGCAATAATGTCCCGAAAGCTATCCCTGTGCATGGGTTGAGCGAAGTTGGTAAATAGGTTGAACATCCATCGCTTGCTTTGTGCGGGTCTGTGTCACCAATGCGGTCTCCGTCGGTGGTTGGATTGGTATTAACCGGGCAC